>NZ_NGVM01000013.1:0-81593 GCF_002238115.1 Streptococcus sp. KR
CTTGACCAACGGACCTGAGTTGTTATTTTCAACTCTTACTATTATACAGACTTTTTCACCTTTGTCAACACCTTTTTTAATCTTTTTTAATTAATTTTACAACTGCTTCCGTTCGAGCTGTATGTGGAAACATATCGACCGACTGGATATAACGAAGATCATAGACTTCTACTAAGCGTACCAAATCACGAGCCAAGGTCGAAACATTGCAAGAAATATAGACCATTTTTTCTGGTACATAGGTAAGAATTGTATCTAATAGCTTGTCATCCAGACCTGTACGTGGAGGATCTACGATCAGAGCATCTGCTCGGTAGCCTTCCTTATACCAGCGAGGAATAATCTCTTCCGCTGTTCCTGCTTCGTAATGTGTGTTGTCAAATCCCATTCTTTTAGCATTTCGCTTAGCATCTTCAATGGCTTCTGGAATAATATCCATACCTCTGAGTGTTTTAACTTTCTTTGCGAAGGCAAATCCAATCGTTCCAACTCCACAATAAGCGTCAATTAAATGGTCTTCTTTATCAACATCCAGCGCTTTTACCGCCTCGCTATAGAGGACTTCTGTTTGTTCAGGATTTAGTTGATAGAATGCTCGAGGAGATAGTGAAAATTCATAATCGAGTACACCTTCTTGAATACTCTCTTCTCCCCAGATAATCTCTGTCTTTTCACCATAAATCTCACTGGTTTTAGCTGTATTTGTATTCACAGCTACTGTCACAACTTCTGGAAAATCTTTAACTAAGTCTTTCACTAGTTGGGTTAAATTAAGCTGACGATTTGTAACAATAATAATCTGAACCTGTCCAGTCTTTCTTGCTCGTCGAACCATTATAGTTCTAACACCTAGAACTTTTCTCTCATCCGTGATTGGAATCTGGTGATAAGTAAGTAATTCTGCTAGACGATTAGCAATCACTTGAGTTTCCTTATCTTGTACCAGGCAGTCTTTCAACTCTACTAAATAGTGGGAGTTTTGTGCATATAAGCCCGCCTTGACTTGATTTTTAAATTTTCGAGTCTGAAATTGTAACTTAGCACGGTAATATTTTGGTTCCTGCATACCAATTGTCGGACGAATTTCATAGTTTTCATATCCTGTAGGGGCAAATTTTTTCAGCGCTTGATAAAGCAAGTCCGTCTTGAACTCCAGCTGCTTATCATAATGCAGGTGCATGATTTGGCAGCCCCCGCACTCATTGTAAATAGTACAAGCTGGCACAACTCGAAATTTAGACTTCTTGTTTACCTTTAGTAATTTTGCTTCAACAAAGTTACGTTTAATAGAAGTAATCTGACAATAGATATCTTCTCCTTTGAGAGCACCCGGCACAAAGACTAAGGTTTTTTGATAAAAGCCGATTCCCTCACCATTAATTCCCATGCGCTTGATTTTTAATGGTATTTTTTGTTTCACTTTCAGATTCATACCCCTATCTTATCACATTTTGAGTTATAATAGAACTATGAAAATCACAAAACTTGAAAAGAAAAAAAGACTCTATCTGATGGAGCTTGATAATGGCGACAAATGCTACATTACTGAAGATACTATTGTTCGTTTTATGTTATCGAGAGATAAGGTGATAGGTGAAGAAGAATTAAAAGAGATTCAGGACTTTGCTCAATTTTCTTATGGTAAGAATCTAGCCCTCTACCACCTATCCTTTAAAGCTCGCACTGAAAAAGAAGTCAAAGAATATCTGAAAAAATACGATATTGATGAAAACATCGTTTCTCAAGTCATTGCTAATCTTAAAGAAGATAATTGGATTAATGATATCCAGTACGCTTATGCTATCATCAATGCCAATCAACTTTCAGGAGACAAGGGGCCTTATGTACTGACTCAGAAACTAACACAAAAAGGGATTTCAAAATCTACTATAGAAGAGATACTGAAAGAATTTGATTTTTCGGAAGTTGCTCAACGTGTAGCCAATAAACTATTGAAAAAATATGAAGGAAAGCTTCCTGCTCGTGCCTTGCAAGATAAGATAATCCAAAATCTGACCAACAAGGGGTTTTCCTATTCTGATGCTAAAAGTGCCTTTGACGAGTTGGATAGTCAAGTTGACCAAGAAACGACTCAGGAACTCATCTTCAAGGAACTTGATAAGCAATATGCTAAGTATGCTCGAAAGTATGAAGGATACGAACTTAAACAGCGTTTAACTCAAGTTTTAGCACGAAAGGGCTACGATTTTTCGGATATAGCAAGCGCTCTCAGAGAATATCTTTAATATTTTCATGTAAAATTCACAGATTTTAGGCAATTTTATGGTACAATAGTAAACGATAAACTTATAAATTGTAGAAAGTTGGTTAGTTATGAAACTTCCAAAAGAAGGCGACTTTATTACAATTCAAAGTTATAAGCATGATGGGAGTCTCCACCGAACTTGGCGGGACACCATGGTACTAAAAACAACAGAAAACGCCATTATTGGTGTCAACGATCATACACTGGTTACCGAAAGTGATGGTCGTCGTTGGGTTACTCGAGAACCGGCTATTGTTTACTTTCACAAGAAATATTGGTTTAATATCATTGCCATGATTCGCGATAATGGAATTTCCTACTATTGCAATATGGCTAGCCCCTACTATCTGGATGAAGAAGCTCTGAAGTATATTGATTACGATTTGGATGTTAAAATTTTTACAGATGGGGAAAAACGTCTCTTAGATGTTGAGGAGTACGAGCGTCACAAACGCAAAATGAATTATTCTGATGACTTGGACTATATTTTAAAAGAACATGTCAAAATTCTTGTTGATTGGATTAATAATGGACGTGGTCCTTTCTCAGAAGCCTATGTAAACATTTGGTACAAGCGCTATGTAGAACTAAAGAATCGGTAAAGTTGTCACACTGGGGTTAAGACCCCGGTTTTTTTATTTGAAAAACCCAGCTTGACAGCTGGGCTTATCCTTATATATCTAATTTTGTAACTGTAAATTTGATATGGGAATAGTCTTTATCAACATCCTTATCCAGCAAGAACGCTGTGGCGTCCTTCTTAACCTGAACCAGGTCAATGTTCTGGGCTTGGGCTGCATAAACGCATCCGCAATAACATTGACGGTAGATGTCATACTCTTCACACATCTCCACTGAACGTTTGTATCCTTGATTTTTCTTGAAATCACTTGGAAGATAGTGGGTTGTGTAAATTTTTTGCACATCGATTCCGATGCTGTTAATAGTTTGAGAATTCTTATGAGGACTAATAGTCAAGGCTGAACCAAAGTAGTCAAAGCCCAAATCCATAGCCACTTGCGCTGTCTTATCCAGTCGGTAGTCAAAGCAAACCTTGCAACGGTCGCCACCTTCTGGCTCTTCCTCTAGTCCTCTAACTAATTTTCGGTATTCATTTGGCTCGTAGGGAGCTTCTAGATACTGGACCGTATTTCCTGTCCGCTCATTGAAATCACTGACAAATTTCTTGGTAACATAGGCGCGCTTATGGTATTCTGCCTTGGGATGGATATTGGAATTGGCAAAATAGATTGTCACATCTGCATACTTAGTCAAATATTCTAGAGTATAGGTACTACAAGGGGCACAGCAAACATGCATGAGAATGGTTGGCCGTTGCTCATTTTTCTCCCATACTTGTACCATCTTCTGCATGACACGGTCATAATTAATCTTCTGATTGGGGTTCATCTTGCTCAGAATTTCTTCTACATCGATCATGTTCTTCTCCTTTTTCTAGTCTTATTTTATCATATAAGTTAGGAGAGCTCAATCCAATTTAGAAGTGAATAGTATAAAAAGAAGGGATATGCTTTCCCTTCTTTTGTGTTTTTTATAAGTTACTTTTACATCATCCCGCCCATCATGCTTGGATCGATTGCTGGAGCCGGAGCTGCTGGTTCTGGTTTATTAGCTACGACTGCTTCCGTAGTCAAAATCAAGCTGGCTACAGATGCTGCATTTTGTAGGGCTGAACGACTCACTTTAACTGGATCAATGATACCTTGATCAATCATATTGACCCACTCGCCAGTTGCTGCGTTGAAGCCTGTACCAAGCTCGGCATTTTTCAAACGATCGATAACGATAGATCCTTCAAATCCTGCATTGTGCGCAATCTGACGAACAGGTTCTTCCAAGGCACGGAGAACAATATTGCGGCCCGTTGCTTCGTCTCCTGTCAATTCCAAATCAGCTACGGCAGGGATAACATTTACAAGGGCTGTTCCACCACCTGCAACGATTCCTTCTTCAACAGCTGCACGAGTAGCGTTGAGGGCATCTTCAATGCGGAGTTTCATTTCTTTCAACTCAGTTTCAGTTGCAGCTCCGACCTTGATGACTGCAACACCACCTGACAATTTTGCCAAGCGTTCTTGCAATTTTTCACGGTCAAATTCAGAAGTTGTGGTTTCGATTTGAGACTTGATAACTGAAACACGGTGAGAAATCGCTTCAGGATTTCCAGCACCTTCTACGATAACAGTGCTATCTTTATCCACAGTTACTCTCGCTGCTTGACCAAGAGCTTCAATTGTCGCATCTTTCAACTCAAGACCTAGGTCTTCTGTGATAACTGTTCCGCCTGTTAAGATGGCTATATCTTCAAGCATGGCTTTGCGACGGTCACCAAAACCAGGTGCCTTGACTGCTACCACATTGAAGGTTCCACGAATCTTGTTCAAAACAAGAGTTGGAAGAGCCTCACCATCCACATCATCCGCAATAATCAAGAGTGGACGATTGCTTTGGAGAATGCTTTCTAGAAGTGGCAAGATTTCTTGGATATTTGAAATCTTCTTATCGGTAATCAAAATGTATGGATTTTCAAGATCAGCTACCATTTTTTCGCTATCTGTTACCATATACTGTGAAAGGTAACCACGGTCAAACTGCATTCCTTCTACGACTTCAAGCTCTGTTTCCATACCACGTGATTCTTCAATAGTGATAACTCCGTCTTTGCCAACTTTTTCCATGGCTTCAGAGATGTATTCACCGACTTTTTCAGAACGAGAAGAGACGGCAGCAACCTGAGCGATGGCTTCTTTATTGGCAACAGGGATGGCATTGTTTTTCAAGGCTTCTACTGCTGCGGCAACTGCTATTTCAATCCCACGACGAATGCCGATTGGGTTGGCACCCGCTGTGACGTTTTTGATTCCTTCACGGACAATTGCTTGGGTCAAGACTGTTGCAGTAGTTGTCCCATCACCTGCGATATCATTGGTTTTTGAAGCTACTTCTGATACCAATTTGGCACCCATATTTTCAAAATGGTCTTCCAACTCGATTTCTTTGGCAATGGTCACACCGTCATTGGTAATCAAGGGTGAACCAAATGACTTTTCAAGAACGACATTACGACCTTTTGGTCCCAAGGTTACTTTAACAGTGTCTGCAAGGATATCGACACCACGGACCATAGCTGAACGAGCATCTGATGAAAATTTAATTTCTTTTGACATACTTACTTTCTCCTTCTATTCTTCAATGATTGCCAAGATGTTAGCTTCGCCTACGATGATATACTTTTCATCACCATCTTTGACATCAAGACCTGCGTGGGCTTCAACTAAGACACGGTCTCCAGCCTTAACACTTGGAGCAACCAAGTCACCGTTCAAGGTACGAACACCCTGTCCAGTAGCCACAACTTTGGCTGTTTTAGTTTTTTCTTGGGCTGAACCTGCGAGGACAAAACCTCCAACAGTTTGTTCTTTTTCTTCGATTTTCAAGACCACACGGTCTCCTAATGGTTTCAACATCTGTTTTCCTCCATGATGAACTACATATTATTAGCACTCTTTATATCTGAGTGCTAATTTATAGTTCTATTGTATCACTTGGTCAGAAATAGTCAAGAAAAAAGTCTGACTTTCTCAAGATAAAAAGCCTGAGACCAACTCAGACTTTTTAATGCTTAAAATGGTAGTTCTTCCTCTTCCAAAACCAAGTCCGCTAAGTCTTGGCCTGCGTTATTTTCACGCATGGCACGTTGGGCGCGACTTTCCAAGAGTTGGAATCCTGTAACAAGAACTTCGGTCACATAGTTCATTTGACCATTTTTCTCAAAGCGACGTGTACGAAGTTCCCCATCAACGGAAATGAGACTTCCTTTAGTTGCATAGCTGGCCAAGGTTTCTGCTAGTCTGCCCCATAGGACAATGTTGACAAAATCAGCTTCACGTTCACCGTTTTGGTCTTTGTAACGACGGTTCACAGCGATAGTTGCTCGTGCTACTGACTTGTCATTGTTGGTTTTGTGCAATTCCGGTGTAGACGTTAAACGTCCAATCAAGATAACTTTATTATACATATTTTCTTCCTCCTACTTATCTATTCGCAGGAAATCAAAAAAAGTTACAGAAATTTGTAACTTTTCGAGGAAATTTTTTACTTTTTATGAATCATAAATCCTGTCGCCTGTTGATTGGCCATAATGGTCATATCTGTAATCTGCACACGGCGAGGTTGACTGGTCACATAGACCACTGTGTCTGCAATATCCTGAGCTTGCAAGGCCTCAATTCCCTGATAGACGGTCGCAGCACGCTCTTTGTCACCATGAAAACGTACTGTAGAGAAATCTGTTTCGACAATCCCTGGCTGAAGGGTAGTCACCTTGATATCCGTTGCGATGGTATCAATTCGCAGACCATCTGAAAAGGTCTTAACTGCTGCTTTGGTAGCTGAATAAACTGCTGCACCTGCATAGGCATAAATTCCTGCGGTTGACCCCATGTTGATGATATGTCCTTGATTGGCTTTTACCATTGCTGGCAAGAAACAGCGAGTGACTGCCATCAAACCTTTGATATTGGTATCCAGCATGGTCAACATATCCAGCTCTTCATAGTCCTGATAAGGTGCTAAACCTAGAGCCAAGCCTGCATTGTTGACCAGAATATCAATCTGACCTATCGTTTCTTGAATATCAGAGCAGACAGTCTTTACCATAGTCATATCCGTGACATCTAGTGGAAAAGTCCAAACTACTTGATTTGGAAAAGTTTCTGCAAACTCCGACTTAAGGGCTTCTAGTCTGTCTGTCCGTCGTCCAGTTAGAACGACATTCTCCCCCTGCTCCAAATAAGCACGCGCAATCGCTTCACCAATACCTGATGTCGCCCCTGTAATCACTACATTTTTTGCCATCTTATATCCTTCTATCTGGTCTATCAGATACTGACAATTTCTTAGGCAGTCCAGTGTTTAGCTGGGTCGAATGGTGTTCCGACAACTTGATCTTCTGATAATTCAATAATACCACGTTTTTGCGGAGCATTTGGCAGATGCAATTCACGAGGGCTACACATCATACCAAAACTCTTTTCGCCACGAAGTTCGCCTGGGAAAATGAGATTGCCTTTTGGCATCATAGCTCCCGGAAGAGCCACAATGGTTTTCAGACCGACACGCGCATTAGGAGCCCCTGCAACGATTTGTACTGTCTTGTCACTTGCGACTGCAACTTGGCAGATGTTGAGGTGGTCACTATCAGGATGAGCTACCATCTCGACAATCTCACCAACAACAAACTTAGGTTCCTTGTCATTGACAATTTCTTCTGTAAAACCTTCCGCCTGTAATTCTTGGTTCAAACGAGCGGCTTGCTCATCTGATAAAAAGACTTGACCGCGCTCTGCAATTTCAAATAAACTTGAAACTTCGAAAATATTCCAAGCTACTGTTTCCCCATTATCTTTTAGAAAAACACGGGCTACATTTCCTTTGCGTTCCACTTCCAGTTTGGCATCTCCGCTGTTTTTCACGATGACCATAAGGACATCACCGACATGTTCTTTGTTATATGTAAAAATCATTGTTTCCTTTTTCTCCTATTTCAATCCTGCTAAAAAGTCATTAATTTGTTGCTTGCTTTTACGGTCACGATTAACAAAACGGCCGATTTCCTTGTCCTTTTCTAGAACAACAAGGCTAGGGATTCCATAAACATCCCAAAGTTTGGCCAATTCTATATACTGGTCTCGGTCCACTCGAATAAAGGTGAACTCAGGATTGGTCTCCTCAATTTCTGGCAATGCAGGGTAGATATAACGACAATCGCCACACCAGTCCGCCACAAAAAGAAAGACCTTCTTCCCATCTTTTTCTACTAAAGATGCCAATTCTTCTAAACTTGCTGGTTGTATCATAAGACTTCCTCCTCATAGATCAGGTCTTCATTTTCATAGACAAAGGTATAATGACGGCCATCCTCAAAGATTACGCCACCAACCAAGCTCTCCAGACTACTTTCATAAACTTGAACATAGAGGGTCGCAATTTCCCCCATGTCTGAAAAATAGTCTCGCACAATCGCTGTCAACTCTTCCTGAGTCTTCCTGAGCTTACGGTCATCTGCAACTTTTTTCGTAGCAAGGGCAAGGCTCCCAATACCAAGCAGAGCCAGACCTGCCATCCACATCTTTTTAGCTTTCATACCATTCATTTTAACACAAAAAAGGCTTTAGGACAAATGAGGAAGCAGCAGAAAAACAAGTAAAAAGCCTCTTCCTTTAAGGAAAAGGACTTCTTATTCTTATTGCCAAGCTCCTGAGTTACCAACGTAGTAACCATCAGGCGTGTAGGTATTGCGAAGCATCTTACCTGATGAAGCCAGATAATACCACTTGCCATTATCTTTGATCCAATCATTCGCAATCATGGCACCAGAAGAACTTACATAATACCATTCTCCCTTGTCATAAACCCAAGCGCTTGCTTTCATAGCTCCTGAAGTTGATAAATAGTACCACTTGCCTTGGTCATAAAGCCAAGTGCTTGCTTTCATAGAGCCTGAAGTTGATAAATAGTACCACTTGCCTTGGTCGTAAAGCCAATCACTAGCAATCATAGCTCCTGATGATTTAAAGGCATACCAGTTGCCACCTTGATAAAGCCAAGTTTGATTGAACATGACTCCTTTATCATTCATAAAGTACCAAGTTCCCTTGTCTTTAACCCAAGCATTCTGCACTAATTGACCCTGTTTTTGATAGTACCAGTTTTGATTTGATTTTAGCCAACTTTCTGCTTTTACAATCGGATAAAGATCTTTGAAAGATCCTCCATCATCATATTTATGACTGATAGATTTTAGTTTTTCAAGTTTCAACTCGCCATTGTCATAGTCTGCCCAAGAAAAGATCTTTTGACCATTGACAGTCTCTGGTAAGGTAGCTGTGTAAGTCTTGGTTTGATAATCCCATTTAGCATCGAGGTAAGTGTATTGATCATTTGATTCTTCAATACGATAGTAACCTCTCTTTCCACTATCATTATGAATATCATCCACAACTTTCGTTGACCAGGTCTTTACTTCATTTCCGCTCTTGGCTTCTACCTTGATATCTCCTCTATAGCCATACGGAACATAGAAATTCAGGTAACGCCCCTCTACGCCCATCATAGACTTGTCCTTTTCTTGACCTAGGAAATTGACAGTTTGATCTTGACCATCGAGACTAACCGTCCACTCGATTTTCTCGGTTTTTGGCAAATCCAAGACTTTGATATCCACTTCATGACCATTGTTAAACCGAAGAATCTTGCCATCTTGATACTGCACTCCACACTTAACAACCCATTCTTCTTTAAGCTCAAATGCCTGCCCTGAATGAGGTGAAACAAGCAAAGCTAGACCAGCTAGAGACAAACCAAATAATGTGATTTTTTTCATCGTAGATCCTCCTTAGGATTTTTTATGTTAATTATATCACTATGTTTTTATTTTGCAACTCATATCCTAAATATGCAAGCAAAAAACCTCTGAGATTCTTCTCAAAGGTTCTGATTTTGCTAATTACTGTTCTCAACTGCTGCAGTCACAAAGGCAGTGTAGAGTTCTTCTGGACGGTTTGGACGACTTGAAAGTTCAGGGTGATACTGACACGCTACAAAGAATTTATTTTCAGGAATTTCCACGATTTCGACCAAACGATTGTCTGGAGAAACACCTGAGAAGACAAAACCTGCTGCCTCAAACTGCTCACGGAAGGCATTGTTAAACTCATAACGGTGACGGTGACGGCGTTGCACCACTTCTTGATTGTGATAAGCAGCTGCTGCCTTAGAGCCACGTTTCAACTTAGACGGATAAAGTCCCAAGCGAAGGGTTCCCCCCATATCCTCAACATCAATCTGATCACGCATGATATCAATGATAGGATATTTTGTTTCTGGTGCAAGCTCTGCAGAATTGGCACCTTCAAGACCCAAAACGTGACGAGCAAATTCGATACAAGTCAACTGCATTCCCAAGCATACACCCAACATTGGAACATCATTCTCACGCGCATAGCGAATAGCTTGGATTTTCCCTTCAGTACCACGTTGACCAAAACCACCTGGTACGATGATTCCGTCCGCATCAGACAAGAGTTCCGCCACATTCTCTGCTGTCACATCATTGGCATTGATCCAATTGATTTTAACTTCTGCGTCGTTGGCATAACCAGAGTGTTTCAAGGCTTCAACCACAGAAATGTAGGCATCTTGCAACTCCACATACTTACCGACAAGGGAAATTTTAACTTGTTTCTTGAGGTTCATGACCTTGTCCACCATAGCTGACCACTCTGTCATATCCGCTACTGGTGCGTCTAATTTCAAATGGTCACAGACAATTTGATCCATACCTTGAGCCTGCAAGTTCAATGGAATTTGGTAAAGGTGTTCGACATCCAAAGACTCGATAACGGCTTCTGGTGCCACATCACAGAACTGGGCCAGTTTATTTTTAATTCCTTGACCAGCTGGCTCTTCTGTACGAATAACCAACATATTTGGCTGGATTCCCAATCCACGCAATTCTTTGACAGAGTGTTGTGTTGGTTTGGTTTTCATTTCACCAGCTGCCTTGAGGTAAGGAAGCAAGGTTGTATGGATGTACATAACATTATCCGCACCCACATCTGCCTTCATCTGACGAAGGGCCTCTAGGAATGGCAAGGACTCGATATCTCCAACAGTTCCACCGACCTCTGTGATAATGACATCAGAATCAGTCGTTAGAGCGGCACGCTTGATTTTTTCTTTCAAAGCATCTGTGATATGAGGGATAACCTGGACAGTTGCCCCAAGGTATTCTCCACGGCGTTCTTTACGAAGAACTTCACTGTAGATTTTACCAGTTGTCACGTTGGAATATTTGTTGAGATTGATATCGATGAAACGTTCATAGTGACCCAAGTCCAAATCTGTCTCAGCTCCGTCATCTGTCACAAAAACTTCCCCGTGCTGGTAAGGGCTCATAGTTCCCGGATCGATATTGATATAAGGGTCAAACTTTTGAATGGTTACTTTGAGACCACGATTTTTCAAGAGACGGCCCAGACTCGCTGCAACAATCCCTTTCCCAATAGACGATACCACACCACCAGTTACAAAAATATATTTCGTAGACATAGATTCCTCTTTCTAAAATGCTCAAGGTCTTGTCAACTACGAGGGGACATAGAAAACAAGACCCTACTAATAAGAATAATCTGGAACGACTGCACCAGATTCACAACCAAAATACAAGAAGATAACTTCTTAAAAAACAAAAATAGCTCCCTAAGAACTAGGGAGCCCCGACCTCTAAAAGAGGTGCCCGAACAATATGATACCTAAAAATAGGATAATTGTCAATAGCTAACTTTTATTCCTCGACGTTTTCAGAATCATCGTCTGAAAACTCGTCGTCTTCTTCGTTGAGATCCACGTCTTCACCCAAATCATCAGGAGCAATTTCGTTGATTTCTGCATCATAAGCTTCCACTTCATTTTTCTCATCATCTGGATTTTCATCATCGTATGAAAGAGCAGGATCTGCTTCGTATGCATCTTCGTCTTCTGGGTCATCTGCATTGTAGTCAATAGCATCTGAATCGCCATCCATGAAGGCATTGACACGTTTTTTCTTAGCTTTTGGTGCTACTTCATCGTCGTCATTTTCTTCAAGAGCGATGATTTCTTCATCGATTTCGTCCACACCATACCATGAACGAAGCCCCCATTTGTTGTCTCCAAGTGAGATGAAGCTACCGTCAAAGTTCAACTCTGTGTAGAACAAAGGCAAGGCTTCGCGGATATCGCTGTTTGATGTTCCAAGGTAGTTTTGAATTTCGTTTACAAGATCGCTAAAATGCATCTCGTGATCGCGACCACGAAGTTCCAAGATAGCACGCGCTACCTCAATCATAGATAGTTCACTTTTTTCTTGCCCAGCAAATACTTCTAATTCCAAAGCGTTTCTCCTCATTTATACTACTATCGCCAGAGCGAACAGACTCTGACCTCATTTTATCATTTACTCTTTATTTTACGATAATTTTGCAGAATAGTCAAAGGTTAAGAAAAAATAAAGGTGAAATATTTCAGCTAATTGAAAGATCTGTATAACATGACCACAGGTATATTGATTTATTTATAACTCAAGGCTGCAACTCCAATACCAACCACAAACTGCAAGAGGATTCCTACAGAGATAAAGGATTATTTGTTGCGTCAAATCAAGTAAAAAATCATTTCAGGTCCTGCCAGTAACTTCATTTTCTTTCCTTTATTTCATTTTACCTAGAATAGTGAAAAATCCTTCTCTTGTTAATGAGTTTCATAAGAAAAAGGCTGGAGAATCCAACCTTCTCTATTTATTCAGCTAAGAGTACTTCTTTGATGGTTTGCTTTTGGAGTTTTCTGTTGGATAGATAAAAGAGGCTTTCATAAACCACAGCAAAACCGATCAAAGTCCAGAAGCAAACATTCCCATCAAAGTGATGCTCAATCTTTTCAGGAACCGTATCTTTGATCACACCAATCAAGATTTCCATGATAGCATACTGATAAGCCGTCCCAAGAACAAATCCTAGATAGGCCCAGAAACGATAGGGAGATAGGATATGACCTTGGCATTCACGATCTGTGTAGCCAAAAGCCTTCATAAGAGTCAGGGTTTCGCGACTTTCTGAGACGACAATCCCCAATGACAAAAAGAGAATAGAGAAAGAAAGGATCAAGCCAATCATGATCATCATGGTTTGGATGATGTCATCTATGTAGCCCCTTAGACCAAAGGACAATTGAACCATGGCCGCAAAACACATAGAGCCAAAGACTACAAAAAACAGGATAGATTTTCTCCCCAAAATTAGTGACAAAGACAGCTCTGTTAGGAAGTCTTTCTCTTTCTTAGGAGACCTCTTTCTCCTTTTGACCTTGATTGGTGTTGGGGACTTTTTCAATAAGCGAAGAGCAGGCGTTTGTAGTTGTCTTCTAGCATAACCAACCGCGATAAGCATAAAAAATGCCGTTGGAAGGACCACAAAAGCAAGCAAGAGCTGCCAATGAAAATGAATGGTGATTTCTGGCAGGATCCCCTTTTCATTCCGGAAGTCATAAAAATGCCCCATCATAAGAAAAGAAGCGAAATAGCCAAGAAGCGCTCCGGCACCAAAACTGAGCCCAAATGCCCAAAATCGTTTAGCCAACAGGCCATTGCTATAACCCAAAGCCTTTAAAATTCCTAATTGTTCCTTGTGATCATCGACAAATTGTTTGATATAAAAACACATGAGAAGGACCGACGTCAAGGACAAGACGACTCCACTGACCATGGCCACCATCCAAGAAAGCGAAATCTGAACATCATAGTAGGTCTGAATCATGGGATTGGTTTTAGAAATCTCCAACTGCTCGATGTCCAAGTAAAAATTCAAGAAAAGATTGGCCACAAAGACCGCACAAGCCCCAATTATACTGACGACAACTAATTTTCGAATATCTTTTACTGAAAACATGGCTTACCATCCAATCTCATAAGCAGTCTGAGGCTGATCATTGGTCACAACTTCGGTAATCTTGCCACTATTGACACGAATGATGGTTCTTGCCATATCCGCAATATTTTGATTGTGCGTCACCATGATGAGGGTCAAACCAAGCTTTTCCTTTAACTCCCAGATATAGTCGAGAATCTTGCGCCCCGTTTCTTCATCCAGGGCTCCCGTCGGCTCATCTAAGAAAAGAATCTCTGGCTTTTTGGCCAAGGCCCGAGCAATGGAGACTCTCTGTTGTTCCCCACCTGACAATTCACTCGGATACTTGTCCAGCTTATCGCCAAGTCCCAAATCCTCGATAATCTGCAAAAAATCATGATTGTTTGCCAGGTCTGCCCCCATCTTTACATTCTGTCTGACTGTTAGATTAGGCAATAAATAATACTGCTGAAAAATAAAGGCAATCTTCTCACGTCTAAAGGCTGTCAATTGAGTATCTGTTAGTTGAGCCAAATCCTGTCCTTGAATGAGGATATGTCCCTCGTCTACCTTTTCTAAACCTGACAGAACGTTTAAGAGAGTTGACTTGCCTGATCCAGAAGGACCGAGGATAACCACATCATCCTGGTCTTGAATCTGCAAATCAATCCCTTTTAAAACCTTGGTTTGGCCGTAACTTTTGTGCACATTTTCTAGTTGAATCATTTCTTTCCTACCATTTCTTTGATGAGAGATTGACAAACCTCTGTCAGTAATCCAATCACTTCTTCCATGCTGAATTGATAAATGCCAGAAGCAACCATTGAGGCCATCCCGTGCGAGTAGATAAATAGATGCTGGTACAAGCGACCAGCCTCCTCTACATTCAAAGGATAGTCTGCGACGATCGAATCCAGAACCAATTGGTAACTATGATCCTTCATGGGAAGAAAATCTTGAAAGCGACGAATCGGATCTTTGCTGGGATTTTGGAAAAGCAATTGAAAGAGTTGGGGGTCTTTTGAGGCAAAAAGGATATAAGCAACCCCGACGGATCGAAAAGGCTTCTCATCTTCTAAGGCCTTACGAATATACTCCACCACGACCATTTCCGCAGCACTAATAACCTCTGCTTGTAACTCGGCCATATTGGCAAATTGCCCAAAAATGACTCTTGGTGTGGCTCCCAGTTGCTCCGCTAATGCTCGAGCCGTCAAACTAGTCATGCCCTCTTCTCTCACCAATTGTAAAGCTGTCCCAATGATAGCCTCTTTACTAAATTTAACCTTTGGTGGCATAAGACTCCTTTTGCGCAACATTAGTTGCGCAACACTTGTTGCATAAAGAATACCATAAAAAAGAAAGACTTGTCAAGAAAAAACTGTAAAACACAAAACAAAAAGACAGCGAACTTTTTATTTCTTTGCTACCCAGCCGATGGCATCGATTGGTGGGTTCTCGGTATCAATCCAGATGAATTCAATGCCGATTTCGCCATTTTTAAACTTAGTCAAACGAATACCGTTGATTTCCAGTTCATTGAGTCGCTGGCCTGTCAAGACTTCTCGTTCCTGTAGTTGGAAAACACCACGTAAGATCCAATTGCCAAGAATTTCTTGCTTATCAGTTGACTGAATTGCCTTTCCAGCTTCTTGATTTATATAGGCGTTAATAACATCACCAGAAGATAAAAAGCGTAGTTTAAAAGTTCTTTCTTCTTTAGATAAAGCCAATTTTTTAGTTCCAGGTTCAAAAGTCCCGAAGCCTGGCCCAAAGAAATCTGGTCTTTCATCGTGAAAGTTTTTCGAGTCAGGCAGAGGAATGTAAACTTCACTAACTGGACGATAAACCAGCTGTTCAATTTCTTTAATGAATCTTTCATTACCAGTCTCGTGGACAAAGTTTATCAAATCCTTACGAATCGCCTTCATCTGAGCTTTTTCTTCCTTGCTAGTCCACTTTTTCAAGAGGATTTCTTCTAAAGAGAAGGTCACAAAAGCTAGTTCTTCTGGAGTAAGACTATCCTTAAATTTATCCTGAATTTTTAAAATCCGTGGTAAGCGATCTTTTTTGGCTAATTTTGAACCGCCGTTAAAGGCATTGAAGCCAGAGTTTTCTTCCACATTTCCATGTTTGTCTGTAATAACCCAAGACACTGTTTCTAAGATATCGGTTTTATCCTTTTCAGCTGTCAGTAAATGAAGGTTTTCAAAGAGAGAAAAAGGATCTTCAATATAATGGACGTCCCAAGTATCTACCACAATGTCTTTATTGTTAAAAGTCATGTGGAGCTGGCTGTCAGCCGCTGTATACTTGTAGTGGTGTTGCCCATCCGTAAATCGAAAATTGGTTGGATTGTTTTTGGTGGTAGAACCTTCAATGACCAGGTTATCAATATCGACTGGTAAATAAGATGTTTCACCAACAAAAATCTTAGGATTTTCTCCCTTTGGTGTCGACATCAAAACGTGATAAACAGCTTCAACATTGACCGAATCTGAGTTAAAACCCTTTATTTGTGCCTTAGAAGATTCGATTCTCTGATTTCTCAAAGTCGCAATTTTTCGTGCCAACTCTTCATAGCGTTGATAGTTTTTCTTATCTGCTGTTTCTTTATCTGCTGAAATATCTGCATGGAATTTGATATCACCCAACAATTCCGTCCAAGATTGAGAATCTTTCTTAAACTGAGCGATTTTTTGGTCTCCAGAATTAATCCCAAAAGACTTGATACCTACTAGGTATTTATGATTTTCATCCACAACGACAGAAGCATCATAGGAGGTATTGGCGATATCTTCCCCAACGGCATTAAAGGATTTTTGAAAAACAGTCTCCTGAAATTTGGAGTTGACAATCGGAGCAACATAATTCTCTGTTTGTCCCTCGTCTTCAGATTCTGCCTTTTGAGAGAAAGCTTGGCTCAAGCTAGCGAAGTTGGTAATTAAGGTTTTGTATTTGTCTTTTTGTTCAGACTTTAGATGTTCCCACATAAGCACCCTCTTTTCTATTTTCAGTATATCAAAAGAAGATTAGTTTTTCACTAACCCTCTTATATATTCGTTAATTAATACTGTAAAATTCGAGATTTCCTCGTTTTTTTACCAATTTTAAATAATCTTCATCTGATAAAAGGGCTAGTCCATCATCATAAGCCTTGATTTTTTCAAGAGCTTGGTCATAGCTATCCACAAATTCCTTGACATAAGACTGGCCTTCAAATTGACCATTCATCTTAGTATAGATAATGGCGAATTTTCCTGAGCGATCCAGTTGAGATTGCCCTTGGCTTTCGTTTAAGGCCTTGGAAACATTTTCCGCGATGCGTTTAATCACGGGAACGACTACGCTATTTCCAGCTTGTTTATATAGCTGACCATTGGAAACCCCTTCCGGGATTTTAAAGGATTTAGGATAGCCTTGAACGTTAAAGGTTTCTTTTGGAGTTAACTTACGAATCTCACCACTGTCCGTCAGGATCAATGGAACATTGTGTCCACCTGTTCCCATATTGGCTGTTAGGGTAGGGACAACACCGTTTTTATTTTCACGGACATACTGACGGCGCCACTGGTAAACCGTATCTTGGCTAGTCACTTCAAACTTCAACTGGTCATAGAAATTCTGCTTACCTTCACGGTAGTAGTAGATCTCGTCTAGTTGATCACCAAAGTTAATCACATCCTGAAGAGTCGTAGTCAACCTGATTTCCTCTGGGAATTCAAACAAGTCATAAGCTTCCTTGGTATCAAAACCAACGATGTAGATCCGCTCACGGTTTTGTGGGATATTTCCATAGTCTTTTCCGTTGAGAACCTTCCACTTGATAAAGTAGTTGTTCTCGGTCAAGGCTTCACGGATGACCTTGAAGGTATTGCCATGGTCATGACCGACCATGTTTTTGACGTTTTCGATGAAAATAGCGCGAGGTTTGCATCCCTCAATCATGCGAAGCAACTCAAAGAAAAGATCGCCACGATCATCATCAAAGCCCTTACGGTAACCCGCAATACTAAAGGCCTGACAAGGGAAACCACCCATAATCACATCCACGCGCTCAGCTGGAATATCCTTTGGCTGAACATCGTGAATATCACGACCGTCCAAATGAGTATCTGGATGGTTTAACTGATAAGTCTGACGCGCATACTTATCAAATTCATTGGCATACACCACTCTGAACTCGTTGGTCTGTTCAAATCCCAACTCAATTCCCCCAACACCTGAGAAGAAAGCTGCAATGTTGTACTTCTCAGGTCGGTTCGAACTTACAGAATTTGTCATGTAGTAACCTGCTTTCTAAAATATATTAAAAAGGAAACTCTATATTAAACTGTATTAAAAACAACCATATTTCATAGGGATTAACAATCTTATAACAAGTATAATTAACAAGCTTAGTAATAATAAGTTATACATGTTACGATACAATGGCTTCTTGATGAATTTGTTAAATTCTTCCTTAGAAATAAACATTTGATTCACATAAAGATCTTTTAAACATTGATATTGTTTTCTAATATTTCTAATATCTAAATTAAACATTATCATGATGATTAACAAAGCCATAATCAAAAGTAATAACAATACATTAGTTTTTTCTGAAGTTGAACAAACAATTCTTCCAAATATACTTTGACCATCACTCTTTTTTATAAAATCAAAAATAATCAAAGAAAAAGCCGTTAACCAACCAAATAATTTCGTATTTAAACTTGAATTAGATTCACTAATCATAGTCGAAATTTTTATAAAGTCATCTTTTAAATTATTTTGAAGTTCGAAATAATGGTCTGTTTTTCCACTAACGATTCTATTAAAAATAGATTCTGCTTGATTTTTAATTAAGTCCAATTCATCAAGTTTTTTTTGCTTTAGAATTAAACTTCGAACAATCTGCAACTTTACTTTATAAGCTTCACTGTATTCTTGTTCAGTAACAATCCATTCATAAATTTCTAATAAACCATCGATTAAATTTTGTTTCCCAAATTCAGTTTTAAAGACAAAAGAATCTAAATCTCCTTCAAAGGTAAATTCAAGTCTATTTTGTTGTCTCTTTGTTCGATTAGCTAAAAGCAATAACACATATATGTTTATAAGGTGGCGTACCCGATCACTTTTAGAACTATAGTCTCCACCAGACAAAAGTTTTAAAGAAATTTTTAATTTTTCATATTCTATACCATTAATGGTATTAAAACTAATAATTTTTAAGTAGTTTTCAGCATCAGATTCAGTAACTACTTTAAATTCACAAGTTACTAAATCAAAACATTGTATATTATCATAATTTTTGATACATAATTTATCAAAAATTTGTTGTAGATTATGACTTGGTGTATCTATAAACTCTTCTTCAAAAACCCAAATATCGGCTTGATTAACGATATAGTACCCACCATACTTTATTTCACCAATCTGTTTTGATTCAAAAATTTGTCGTAAAGGAGAATTTAAATCTATAATCGCAGCAGTATTTTGCCATTTTGTTACTATATTACTAGTCATTCATCTATACCAAGATTTTGTAAAACTTGTGAGCGATACCTCGCCTGAATATCCAACTCTAACTTACCTGTATTTCTATTATATTCTACTTCCTGCCTATCTTTCATCTCAATAATATTATCCGTATAAATACTTGTTATATCAGATATTTGTAAAGATTTTTTAAAATGTTTAACAATCATTTTCTTAGATATATCAAATTCTGAATCTAAATCCAATGATCTTTCAGAAAAAATCTCACTTTCATCATTTGTATCTAGTAAATTATTTTGAACCAGCTTATTAGTTAATGCAACCTTATCAAAAGAGATACTCTCAAAAATATACTCTAATGATAGCTCTTTAATTTCTTCATAGTTAATTTGATTTATAACCTTTTCGGAAAATAATGAGTTGTTTTTAACAAATCTAATTAGTGTATCAGTGTTAGTATCACTATCTCTAAAAAGTTTCAAATCCAAAAACTTATTATACCAAAATTTTGCAGCTGTATTACTTTTATCGATGATGGTTATATCATTAAAATTATTTTCAAAGATACAAATCTTGTAGTAACTATTATCTAATCCTAAATCTTGTCTAATAGCAAACGTTTCGGGGTCGATTGCTTTCGTTGATTCTAGCTTTATTAACTTTATACGACTACCAATTTGCTCAATAAACAGAATACCTGTTCTAATCGTATTATTTCGTTTTCCATCCTCGTTTGTTTCTGCTGACAATAGTTTATTAGCGAATTTTTTAAAATCAAAACTGTCTTTAGGTCTATGATTTTTAAACTCAAACAATACTGAAGTATTGTTTTGTTTTTCTGGAGGTAAAATACACTTTACGGACAGATGAGATTGTTGCTCACCTATCAAAAATTTAAACAACTTTTGAATATTTTTTATCTTTTCGTCATCGAGTGTCCTCTCCTCAATAACTTCATCAATGGAATATACTTTTATAGTCATACTAGAACCTCATTAGTAGTGTTGTTTTAATTATACCAAAAACCCCAGCAAATTGCCGAGGTTTATAACTTATCTCACCAACTTCTTCATCTCATCAATACGTGCTACGGTCGCATCATATTTCGCTTGGTAGTCGGCTTGTTTGTCGCGTTCTTTTTGGACGACTTCTGGTTTGGCATTGGCTACGAAGCGTTCGTTAGAGAGCTTCTTACCGACCATATCCAGTTCTTTTTGCCATTTAGCCAGTTCCTTATCAAGACGAGCCAATTCTTCTTCGACATTGAGGAGGTCAGCGAGTGGCAAATAGATTTCTGCTCCAGTGATGACGCTTGACATCGCGAGTTCAGGTGCAGGGATGTTTGATGCGATTTCCAGGTGTTCTGGATTTGTGAAGCGTTTGATGTAGTTGACATTGCTGTTAAAGAAGGCTTCCAAGTCGCTATCGCTTGTCTTAACAAGGATGGTGATAGGCTTGCTTGGAGCTACATTTACTTCCGCACGCGCATTACGAACAGCACGGATCAAGTCTTTGAGGCTTTCCACACCAGTGTGAGCTACAAGGTCTTCAAAGGCTGGGTTAACAGTTGGGTATGCAGCTGTAACAATAGAGCCTTCGGAGATTTGTCCAAAGATTTCCTCTGTCACGAATGGCATGATTGGGTGAAGGAGACGAAGGATCTTGTCCAAAGTATAAAGGAGAACAGAACGTGTGATGACTTTCTCTTCTTCATTATCGCTATAAAGGACTTCCTTGGTCAACTCAACATACCAGTCCGCAAATTCATCCCAAATGAAGTTGTAGAGGATGTGTCCAGCGACACCAAACTCAAACTTGTCAAAGTTGGCAGTTGCTTTGCCGATGGTTTCATTGAGGTTGTGGAGAATCCAGCGGTCTGTGACATTTCCAGCTTCCTTGTTGGCAACTTTTTCCACATTGGCAGTTGCTTGCTCAAGGGTCAAGCCTTCATTGTTCATGAGGATGTAGCGCGAGATGTTCCAGATCTTGTTAATGAAGTTCCATGAAGCATCCATTTTCTCGTAAGAGAAGCGCACGTCTTGGCCTGGTGCAGAACCGTTTGAAAGGAACCAACGAAGGGCATCGGCACCGTATTTCTCGATGACATCCATTGGGTCAATCCCGTTACCGAGAGATTTAGACATCTTGCGTCCTTGCTCGTCACGGATGAGACCGTGGATAAGCACGTTTTGGAATGGCTGACGACCAGTGAATTCCAAGGATTGGAAGATCATACGAGATACCCAGAAGAAGATGATGTCGTAACCTGTAACCAAGGTTGAAGTTGGGAAGTAGCGTTTGAAGTCTGCTGAGTCGACATCAGGCCAGCCCATAGTTGAGAACGGCCAAAGGGCAGAACTGAACCAAGTATCCAAGACGTCTTCGTCTTGAGTCCATCCGTCACCTTCTGGAGCTTCTTCACCGACGTACATTTCACCCTCAGCATTGTACCAAGCAGGGATTTGGTGACCCCACCAAAGCTGACGAGAGATTACCCAGTCGTGGACATTTTCCATCCATTGGAGGAAGGTATCGTTGAAACGAGGTGGGTAGAATTCTACCTTGTCTTCTGTATCTTGGTTAGCAATAGCATTTTTGGCCAATTGATCCATCTTGACGAACCACTGAGTAGACAAGCGTGGTTCCACCACAACACCTGTACGCTCTGAGTGACCAACACTGTGGACACGTTTTTCGATTTTAACGAGGGCACCGATTTCTTCCAGCTTAGCAACAACTGCCTTACGAGCTTCAAAGCGATCCATGCCTGCAAATTCAAAGGCCAAGTCATTCATGGTTCCGTCGTCATTCATAACGTTGACTTGTGGCAAGTTATGACGTTGACCAACCAAGAAGTCGTTTGGATCGTGGGCAGGTGTGATTTTCACGACACCAGTACCAAACTCTGGATCGGCATGTTCATCTCCAACGATTGGGATTAGTTTGTTAGCGATTGGAAGGATAACGTTTTTTCCAATCAAGTCCTTGTAGCGTGGGTCTTCTGGATTGACCGCAACGGCAACGTCCCCAAACATAGTCTCAGGACGAGTTGTGGCAACTTCAAGGACGCGAGAACCGTCTTCTAGCATGTAGTTCATGTGATAGAAGGCACCTTCTACGTCCTTGTGGATAACTTCGATATCAGAAAGGGCTGTGCGAGCAGCTGGGTCCCAGTTGATGATAAACTCACCACGGTAGATCCAACCTTTCTTGTAAAGGTCCACAAAGACCTTACGAACAGCTTTTGACAAACCTTCGTCAAGAGTGAAACGCTCACGAGAGTAGTCTACAGAGAGCCCCATCTTGCCCCATTGTTCCTTGATAGTAGTGGCATATTCGTCTTTCCATTCCCAAACCTTATCGAGGAATTTCTCACGACCTAGGTCATAACGTGTAATGCCCTCACCACGTAAGCGCTCCTCAACCTTAGCTTGAGTTGCAATCCCAGCATGGTCCATTCCTGGAAGCCAAAGGGTATCAAAGCCTTGCATGCGTTTTTGACGGATGATGATATCCTGCAAAGTCGTATCCCAAGCGTGACCAAGGTGAAGTTTCCCAGTTACGTTTGGTGGTGGAATCACGATTGAATAAGGCTTGGCTTTTTGATCGCCTGAAGGCTTGAAAACATCAGCATCAAGCCATTTTTGGTAACGACCAGCCTCAACCTCGGCTGGACTGTATTTAGGTGAAAGTTCTTTAGACATGTGTTTGTCCTTTCTCTATTGTATTCATTTTATTTTGAATTTGCTTAGCAACTTCTTCTGCTGACAAATTCGTATTATTTATTTTAAAGTAGTGGTGCAACTCATTCGGTTGATGTTGAGAATTTAATTGAAGTGTTTCAGCAGTCTCTAAAATTTCTCTTTCAGATACCTCAATATGTCGTTTTAAGGGTTTGTGCTTTAATCGATTCTCCGTTCGATTTCGACGTATGCGCTCTTCAAGACTTGTTTCCAACTCAACAAAAAGAATCTCTTGATGAAAGTTATCCAATAAATCCTGAATTTGCTTTAAATACATCAGCTGGTACTGATTTGAAAAATCAATTACATCAGTTAAAATTACTGATCGCTGATTTCTTGCACTTGCCCCAAGGAAAGAAAAGGTGATTCCACGAACAAATTCCCACATTTCCTCTGTAAAGTCCTGATAGATTTCTAATGCAAAATCGATGGCTTGATGGTTATAAAAGAGGGTAGCATCTGTCAGTCGAGATAACTCTTGACCAATCGTCATTTTTCCTGAGGCCGGAGCACCAATGATGAAAAGATGCATCAAATCACCTCCCACTCACTCTTCAGCAAGCCATATATCAGACTATCACAGCGGTTTCCTTGAATATCTTTACGTTCTCTTATGCGAGCTTCGAGGGTAAAGCCAAGCTTTTCCGCGATTCGTTGACTTTGAAGGTTATATCCAAAGCAAGTTAGTTCAATCTTGTGAAGACCTAGTTCTCTAAAAGCTAGGTCAATCAAGGCAAGCGCTGCTTCTGGCACATAACCGCGTCCCCAGTAGTCCGGGTGCAAGGTGTAGCCAATCTCTAGCACATCATCCGCATGGCGATGGTTGAAATCAACAGAACCAATGACTTTATCGGTTCCTTTGACGACAATCCCATAGCCAGCTGGGAGTTTTTCCTTTTGATTGCGTTCGGGAAGGATATGCTCTAGATAGTAAATCTCATCTTCCAAGGTCTTGACTGGAGGAAAGCCTGCTGGATAGGCGACCTCTGGGAGACTAGCGTAGGTATAGATATCCTCAGCATCTTCCACTGTCCGGACTCGTAAAACGAGACGTTCTGTTTCCAAGCGTTCTGGCAGTTCAGCTCTTGACATCCTTCTTCCTCGCTTTCTTTATAAAGCTCCCCATAGGGTCAACACGGTTATCTAAATAGCGATAAACGCGCTGGTGGCCATCCCCCATAAAGTAAGTCGGCGCAAAACGGTCATTTTTAAAATGTCCCTTGTCATCCAAGAGTTCTGAATCAGCTAGTCGTTCGATAATCTTGGCAAAAATATGACAGATTCCATCTTCCTCGATAATCCGATCTACCTGACAGTCCAATACAACTGGACAAGCCTCTAAAATCGGTGCCTGGCTCCGTTCAGAAATCTCGTAGTCTAGCCCCAGATGTTTCAATTTCTCTCGATGACTGATAAAACCAGCCTGCTCCATCTTGAGCATGAGATTTTCATCAGGAATATTCACAGTAAACTTCTGGTAATGCTTGATTTGCTCAGCCGCATTTTCCTCAGCACCAACACCGATGACCAGCCAATCTCCCAAGCTATAAGAGGAACTGCAGGTCGTGATATTCTGCCCAAAATTCTGATCCTGATACCCCAAAATGAAGATAGGAAAGCCATAGTAGAGTTTACTTGTTTTAAAAGATTGCTTCATAACAACCTCCTTTGACTAAGACGCAAAAGAAAATCCCTGCCATCTACATGACAGGGACGAATGTATTTATCCGCGGTACCACCCAATTTCGGGCAGTTGCCCGCAACTCTCGTCTTTAAAACAAAAAGACACTTTTATTTCAATTTTTCATCCATTAGCAACTAGTTTTAACACATTTGTGGACTTCTCAGCACCGCCACTTTCTGTAAAATGTGGGATTCAAAACACCTCTAATGGCTCTATTGTAGCAAGATTTTGACGGAAATGCAAGGAACAAGAAAAATTACTTGAACTTGATGCCATTTTCCTTCAATTTCTTGATGGTAGCTGGGCCGATTCCTTTCAAGGCAAGGAGTTCTTTTTCAGTCCAGTTTTTGAAATCTGATGCAGACTTAATTCCTTCATCATAGAAAGTTTTGGCACGGTCAAGTGGGAGTCCACCCAAGTTTGTTGCAAAATCTTCTACAGAATTGGCTACTTTTTGAGCTTGCTCTTTGGTAGCTTCTACTGCTTGTTCAACCTTTTTAGAAACAGCCTTACCAGCTTGGCTCGCTGACTGCTCAGCACGTTTTACGACTTTTTTTGTCTCTTCTACAACCTTAGTCACAGTACTTGAAAAAGCACCTGCACGACGGAGGCTATTTCGTAATTGTTTTTTACGATTGAGTTTCTTTGACATGATAAAATCCTTTCAATAAAAAATCCCTGCTCTGACAAGGATTTAATATAAATATTCTATCAAGATTTTAGTAAAAAATCAAGAATCTTTCTCGTTTAATAATTTCGCTCACCAAACAAGCCATCTGGCAAATCATGGAATCCCTTGCCTGCTTTGAAGTTTTCAAACTTACCAAGCAAGAACTGATAAGCATCCAAGCGGCTTTCGTAGCGAATCATAGCATCTTTGGCACGCTCGTCTTGGTCTTCTTCGTAGACTTTTTGGCTTTCTTTGTGCGCCATGTCATTGATCATAATCTGGGTATTGACCCAGGCTTCAAATTCCTTCATAAATTCTTGTTCGTAACTCATTTTTTCTCCTTATTCTAATCCACGGAAATAGTCCGTGTCAATCTCACGGTAGGGCTGGATATCCTGAACGTACTCCAACACACCTTGGAATTCTCCCTCTTCATCGTGCACTGCGGCATAGGTGATGTGGACAAACTTGCCTCGCGACTCAGACTTGAACCACATCTCATACTTGTCCTTGACTCCCTCACGAAGTCCCTTCATGATAGTCTTGACCTTGTCCAAGTACTTAGGCGGATGGCAAAGTTCAACATTGCGCCCAACTTGGGACGGCGTCCGTTTGAAAATCATCTCATCAGCCGGCGTATTGTCATTGTAATACTGGAAAATATCGTCTTTATTGACAAAGGTAATCTCCATGGGGAGGTGATTGAGAATCAGATTAGCCTGCTCGACTGAAAGATAGCCATTCCCAAAAGCCTGTTGACTATGACGGTCCAGCACTGCTTCCTTTTCCTTAGGGGTAAAGGTAATAGTAAACTGGCCTTCTGGCGTATCGATAACTTGCTGAACTTGACCCTCTGCCGTTTCTAGCTGAATAGGCTCCTCTGCGCTCTTTTCTTCAACAAAACTCTGTCTTTCTGGTACCCATTTCTCAGACGGACGGATGATGGCATAACCATAGGCATCACTCTCCTCTGCAATCTGAAGCCAGTCATCCTGAGTAAAGGATTCAAGGAGAATCATGAGAAGGATGGACTCTTCCTTGAAAACCATACTTTCAAACTCTATCGCAAAGGCTTCAAAATCTTCTTTTACAGTGCTAATCGACACTTCTGGTAGTGAATTGGCTGTCGCTAAAGCTGTTTGAAAGAGTTCCCTGATCTGATCATCCACTCCCCACATCACTTTTGGGGGTGAATCGTGTCCATAGCGCTCCATGATGGGGAAGAAGAGCTCTTCCTTACGCTGGTAGTGGATGTCAAATTGCCCCACAAGTCCCATCTGACGCACCAAACCCTTGCGCATCTCCGCAAGCATTTCTTCATCTTCCATAGACTCATAAGTATCTAACAATCTACGAATGCGAATCAAGGCCGCACGGAGGGCCAGATTTTCATCCTTGAAAACGCGAACTGGGTGGCCAGGGTGTTCGGTATCCTCTACTTCGACGCCCTTTACTGCATTTTTAAAAAGATTAGCATGGACATCGCAGAGTTCCATAACATCTTCAAAGGTGACACCTGAGTCTGAGTTCATCAGCTCGTGCTCCATGAGGGAAATCTCGATGGCTGAAACACCTGTAAAGGTAGCATCAAAACGCTCCTGAACCGACTCAGGAGAGGCGCCATTATGCAACTCTAACAAAATATCCCGCAGAACATGAATTCGTTCATCTGCCATTAGTCTAATCCAATCACTTCGTAGCCGTTTGCTTCCAGCGTGCGGACAATCTTGTCCATAGGAGTTCCTTCAAGCTTAGAACCCTGTTTGAGCGATACTTTACGACCAACTGTGTTACGCATTAAGGGATTGGCAAGGGGTTTAAAACCCAACTCCACTAGAATTTCCAAGACTTCTGGATGCTTGTCCACCACTTCTGCAACAGGAATTGATACATCGATGATATTATCCATGACGACCTCCATTGTATGTTCTAAAATGATTTTACTGCTTATATTATACCACAAGGAAAGAGATTAAAAAACTAGCAGTGGAGTTCCTGCTAGTTATCTGCGACTTGAATTACGACCTAAATAAGTTTAAAGAGCCAATCCAATATCTTAAATACTATCTTGTAAAACAATAATTGAACTGCAAAAGAGATGATCATCCACAGGAATTTCATAATTCCAATAATCGGTTTAATAAAAAGAATGGCAAGAATTGTCCAGAAAAATTTCATTCTCTCTCCTCTGGCTTGATGAGCCACCGAGCCGTATCCATTAACTTGTCTGCAATAAAAAGTTTACCTAGACCGACAACAACATTGTCATCTTTCTTTATCGTTTTCATTACTTTTATACCTTGCATGGTCAAAAAGTAATTACCATAGATTTTAGCAAAAGCTTTGATAGGGTTCATCTCACTCACCCTCGATTATTTCAACCTCTTTTCGGATTGTTTCAACATCTTCTTGATATTGAACTTCACTATAGTTTACTAGTTTGGACAACTCTTTTTGTAGCCTTTCACCCATTGTTTTCATAGTTGCAAAGGTTAATCCTCCAGAAATCAAACCACCTAGAATTGGAACTACGATTCCCAATCCTTTTGTCAATCCTCCTTTTGTCAAGTTAACACCGAAAACTTTCAAGACTTTTTCCAAAACAGGATACCAAATCGTCTTTGTAAATGCTTTTTTGTTCACTACATTTATCATTTTTTTAGTTACTATAACACCACTAAAGCGAAGTAGAGCACCTGCACCATCAACCCCTAACATCACACCAAGATACAGTAAAAGTGTTTTTTGGGCTTCTTCACTCAATTCCTCTCGTGAGGACCAAAGATCATCAAAGCCGTATATATAACCTATTTCTTGAGCTAATTTCAGAGAAAAACCGTAAAATTGAGCAACATCAGTGGGAATAGTAATAGCCATGGCAATCCCACCAGGTAAACCTGCCAAAATCGAAGTCCCGCTTGCTCGTAGAACATTGTCCTTAATACAGGTCTTAGCAACTCGATCCAAGGTTGCTTTAGGTAACATAGTAGCCGGACCTTGTTCTATTAACTTATTAAGGTTCTTGTGCCCTAATTCTTTGGAAAACTTTTCAACTAAAAATTTCTCACGGTCAACTTTGACTACAGGCAATTTCACCACTTGTTGTAGCACTTGCATTGCTATATCTTTTTTAGCCATATGTATCTCCATTTTTCATTCATATCAAGTTTTATCATATCATACTATTTGAGATTTACAAATTTTTAAACCGATTTTTATAAGATAAATACATCGTCAAATACCAATTATCTTACTCTGACAACTAAAAAAGAGGGTTGTCCCTCTTCTTTAGTTCTTATCAAAATTGCGTAGCATCTCGTCAATCTTGTTTCCATACTCGATGGATTCATCTTTGACGAAGATCAAATCTGGGAGATATCACTTTTTTATTCATAACGATGCTTAGTTCCTATCATTATAAATCCATAATTTCTTTTTTCTTTCGATCAAATTCTTCCTGAGATAATATACCTGCATCTAAAAGAGATTTTAGTTTTGTAAGGGCTTCGATTTGCTCATCTAATGATAGA
Source organism: Streptococcus sp. KR (assembly GCF_002238115.1). Lineage (GTDB taxonomy): Bacteria > Bacillota > Bacilli > Lactobacillales > Streptococcaceae > Streptococcus. The sequence goes on from NZ_NGVM01000013.1 coordinate 28,840, forward strand.
CTTGGTTTCATGGCTTTTTCATCTAAACTTTGAGCCATATTCATTCCAAATATCATTCCAGCACTATCACCTAGACCATGTTGCTCCACTCCTGATGCAATTTTTTGTTGTGCTGCAATATTAGAAGATTTCTGCGATACATCATCATAAGCTTTTAAATTCATCTTATTTGATGAAAATTGTTTAACCAGTTCCTTAGATTCTGGTGAGAACTCAATATTAGCAATGGCAACTTTTACAATCTCAAATCCAAAACGTTCTTTCCAAGTCCCTGCATACTGTCCATCATTTGATACTTGTTCCGCAAGAACTGCAGCTTGTGAGGGTAATTGTGAAATACGATAAGTTGTTGACAAAGAATTAAGTGCAACAATAAAAGATTGAAGAAATTCTGTCACTATTTGTGATCTAGCTTGAGCGCTATCAAAGGTATAATAAGTCACATTGGGAGGAAGAAAGTTTCTGATAAATTGCTTAGCATCTGTAATTTGGATAGAAAATGTTCCAAAAGCACGTACTTCTAAATCTGTCCCATAAAACAAATCATTATACATGACTGGACCGCGAGTCCCAAATTTAATATCACGAATTTCTCTCAAATTAACAAAACAAATCTGTTTTTGCTGATCACTTTGACCACCGAATCCAACACGATTAACAACATTGTCAAACAGTGACTTTTTCAATCCATCACCGTTAAAAACACTGCTTTCGCCATTTTGGTATTCATATCCACCTGGTTCTGTAATAATTTCCTCGATACCAGACTGACTAAAGATAAAGGCTGCAGTATTTTCTGGAATAAAAATCTTGGATCCGTTCGAAATAATACCTACAGATCCCTTCGTATTGACACCTCTACCATTATTACTTTCTTGAACAATACCTGGACTTACAGCTGTATGTTCATCAAAAGCATGAACTGTGATAATTTCTTTCCACTGATCTGCAAATGTTCCACCAATAGAATCTGTGATTGCTTTTATCAACCCCATTTAATTGCCCCCTTATAAACTCTGCTCCATATCACAATAGGCACATCTCACTGTTTGCTTCACTTGACCTGACAAAGGTGCTCCACAAAAGCTACACTTGGTTGAAATCTTTTCTGGCTCTGCATCCTTAATCCCAAGCCCTGCTTTAAAAGTGTCAAATGTATCCTTAAATGTTTCTGCCAAAACATCTGCTCCAAACAAGCTACTATCTCCCAAGGTTTCAAAATTACTTGTATCACCTGAAATCAATTTAATAATGTTTCTAGCCCACTTGTCAGTATCCTTAGTATTATTAAATGAAAAGATAGCTTGCCCGCCATTATAATAAATTTCCAACCGTTTCATACCATTGGTTTTGGTTACTGAAACTTGAGGTTTCCCTTCAAAAATTTTAATCTGGTTAATAGGAATGGTAACCTGGTCTTTTTTCCCTCCCCAAAAACTTTTTTTGATATGTATTAAGTGTAGATTCGTTAAAATTAATTCATCTGTAGCCAAACCATTTTTCCCAAAACTCACATGGTCACTATTCATAACCATGTATTCATGTGGCAATAATTGATAATCCATATTGAACTCCACTCTTCCTATTAAAGACTAGCTTTCCACTGCTCCACTTGTTCATGTAGATTATCACGATAATCTTTTAGAGTCTTAATCACTTCTTCTTTTCCTTGAATCGGTGCTTTCTTGAGTGGACCATATTGTTTTTTCAGATCTTCCATCTCTTTTTTAGTGCTATCTTTCAGTTCTTGGATAGCAGCACTATCTTCTAAAACAGTCCCTTTAAAGGCTTCGTCTGCTTCTGTATAGTAATTATCGATTATTTTCTCATTCATAATCAAGTAATCTTCATAGGTTTTTATAGACTCAATTGTCGTATCGCTAACATCTTGTGGGTTAAAATCGCTTGAACTGAGTTTTTCTTTTGCTTTAGCAAACAACCCTTTCTTCTCAGAACTACTAGATGAAGCTTCTGTTTGATTCTCACTAGAAGAGCTACTTGTTTTTTCAGAAAGAGAACTACAAGCAACTAGAGTAGAGACGGAAAGACATAGCAAAGCTAAACGACAAACTTTTTTTACATTATTCATTGATAAAATCTCCTTTTATTTATGAAATCATCATATCATATTTGCTAAAAAAAAAAAGCATTTTCTATTTAGCTAACCTTTAAAAATACAGAATTCTAGTTAAAAGAATATTTTTCCATTTCAAATGCCACATATTTTCCTCCACCAAAAAAGAGGGTTGCCCCTCTTCTTAGTTCTTATCCAGATTGCGTAGCATTTCGTCAATCTTGTTTCCATATTCGATGGATTCGTCTTTGACGAAAGTCAAATCTGGTATTTTGTACAATTTCAAATTGCGACCAAGTTCACGTTTGATAGTACCAGTTGCTTTTTCAAGCCCAATTTGGGCTTTTTGGTTATCCGAAGCAAGGTTACTCAAAATGGTGTAGTAAACCTTGGCAACAGACAAGTCACCCAGCATCTGAACATCTGTGATGGTCACGCCTTGGACACGCGGATCACGGACTTTCTTTTGCAAAATCTCATTGACTTCACGCTTGATTTCCATGCCCACACGGTCCGTACGGAAATGATTTGCCATGATATTCCTTTCTCTACTTTGAACCAAAAGCTAGGCCAGCAGACCTAGCTATTTTTAAACTTATTGATTTTCATTTCAAATTGGAACGAAGTTCAATTTGAAATCATCTGCTTCTTTCGCCGTGGTGAAAGTGATGGAACTGATTTATCAGTCCCATCACAGGGGATTTTTGAGACCCTAGGCTCAAAAATAAGCAATGAAACCATCGGTTTGCTTGCGTCCCTCACCACCTAAGAAAGGAGCAAAAATCTTATCTCTTGATTTCTTCCATGACATAAGCCTCAATCACATCATCCATCTTGATATCATTGTAGCCGTCGATCATCAATCCACCTTCACGACCGTTTGTAACTTCCTTAACGTCGTCTTTGTAGTGTTTCAAGCTTGCGAGTTCACCATCATAGATAACGACACCGTCACGGATAACACGGACTTTAGAGTCACGGGTAACCTTACCGTTGATAACCATGAATCCACCGATAGTTCCCACTTTAGACACCTTGAAGGTTTCACGAATAACTGCTTCACCGATAACTTTTTCTTCGAATTCTGGATCAAGCATCCCCTTCATGGCTTCTTCCATCTCTTCGATGACCTTATAGATAATGCTGTGAAGACGGATTTCCACATCGTCAGCTTCTGCTTGTTGACGAGCTTGTGGTGTAGGGCGTACGTTGAAACCAACGATAAAGGCATTTGAAGCTTCCGCAAGTGTTACGTCAGATTCATTGATCGCACCGACCGCTGAGTGAACGATGGTAACTTTAACACCTTCCACGTCGATCTTTTGAAGTGAGGCAGAAAGGGCTTCAACAGAACCTTGTACGTCGGCCTTAATGATGACGTTAACTGACTTGAGTTCACCAGCTTTAAGCGTATCAAAGAGGTTTTCAAGGCTGACACGTTGGGTAGCTTGACGTTGTTTCATGAGGGCACGTTTGGCACGTTCTTCACCTGCTGCACGCGCAGATTTTTCATCTTCGTAAACGGCAAAGTGGTCACCCGCCATCGGTGCTTCATTCAAACCTGTGATTGAGACTGGTGTTGATGGACCTGCTACCTTAACGCGACGCCCAAGGTCATTGGTCATGGCACGGACACGACCGAAGGTATTTCCGACAACGATTGGATCTTGAACATTCAAGGTACCTTGTTGAACAAGAAGGGTTGCGACCGCACCTTTTCCTTTATCCAAGCGCGCTTCGATAACTGTACCGATCGCACGAACTGTTGGGTCTGCCTTGAGTTCTTGGATTTCAGCCACAAGAAGGACTGTTTCCAACAATTCTTCAATGTTTTGATTGAATTTAGCCGAGATTTCAACAAATTCAGAATCTCCACCCCAAGCTGTTGACATAACCCCATGCTCTGCCAATTCACCGATAACGCGTTCTGGGTTGGCACCTGGTTTATCAATCTTGTTAATGGCTACGATAATTGGAACGTTGGCCGCTTTTGAGTGGTTAATGGCTTCGATAGTCTGAGGCATAACCCCGTCATCTGCCGCTACGACCAAGATAGTAATATCGGTAACAGAAGCACCCCGCGCACGCATAGATGTAAAGGCCGCGTGTCCTGGTGTATCAAGGAAGGTAATCTTCTTGCCATTTTCCACGATTTGGTAGGCACCGATATGCTGAGTGATACCACCTGCTTCACCTGTCGCAACACGAGAATTACGAAGGGTATCTAGGAGTGTTGTTTTACCGTGGTCAACGTGTCCCATGATAGTTACAACTGGTGGACGCTCAACCAATTCATCTTCATTGAGATAACCATCTTCGACAAAGAAACGTTCGATGTCAGCATTATCCACTTCAACCTTTTGTTTGGCTTCGATACCATAATCCACCATGAGGAGTTCAATTGTTTCCCCATCCAAGGATTGGTTTTGTGTGGCCATGACACCCATCATAAAGAGTTTCTTAACGATTTCAGCTGGTTCGCGTTTGATACGTTTTGCGATTTCCGCAACGGTCATACCATCTGTATATTCAAATTCTGTTGGCAATTCATGGAATTTACGCTCTGTAACAGGTTTTGGAGTCTGATTGCGGTTGTTCTTGTTATTGCCTTTTTTGTTCTTTTTGTTGTTATTCCAGTTACTATTCTTTTGATTTCTCACTTGATTTTGACTACTTCGATTCTTTTGTTGTTTTCTAGGACCATCTTCTTCGTGATCATAATCATCACGTTCTTTGTCTGGTCGAGCTTGTTTTTTACGACGTGTATCCACTGGCGCTTCTTTAGCTACAGGAGCTGGTTCAACCACTGCTTGAACTTGTTGCGCTTGTTCAGCTAACTTAGCCACTTCTTCAAAGATTTCCTCTGGCTCCTTGCGTTTGTTTGCTTGGGCCAAGGCTTCTTTGGCAGCCTGAGTCTGCTTGAAACGTTCCTCACTTGAACGGGCATATTCTGCATTTTGCTCTGCTTTTAAGGCTGCTGCACGGGCTTTAAAGTCAACACGTGGAGCCGCTTGATGTGGACGTTTATCCTCTTGTTGACGGCGATCGTTTCCACGATTTTGCTGACCTTGCTGTTTCTTAGCTTGGTCGTTAAAACGGCGATTATCGCGGTTGCCTTGACCTTGTTTTCCACCATTTCGACCGTCGTTTTTCTGACGGTTTCCGTTTTGTTGTTGGTCACGGTTATTGCCCTTGTTTTGCTTGCGTCGTTCTGCCTGCTCTTTGGCACGAGCTTCACGCTCAGCCTTGAAATTACGGCTTTGCGGTTTAGCTGCTACTTTTTCTGTTTTAGGAGCGACTGGCTCAGCAGGTTTTGCCTCTTCCTTAGCTACAGCTGGTTTAGCTGGCTCCGATTTTTCGGCTTTCTTTTCTGCACTTGCTTTTGGTGCTGCAGGTTTTGCTTCTACTTTTGGAGCAGCTGCAGGCTTAAAGCTGGCAGCGATTTTTGCAGCGACAGCTTCTTCCACACTTGATGAGTGGCTTTTCACATCCAAGCCCAACTCTTTTGCACGCGCTACAACTTCTTTACTTTCTTTTCCAAGTTCTTTTGCGATTTCGTACAATCTTTTCTTAGACAAATCATGTCCTCCTCTTCTATTCCATAAGAGACCTCATTTTCTTTGTAAATCCAGCATCTGTTACAGCCAAAACCTTTCTCGATTTCCCGACTGCTATGCTTAATTCCAGTGTTGAAAACACGGTTACAATTTCTACTTGATAATAATGACTTTTATCTTGAATCTTCTTGGTCAGATTGGGTCCAGCATCATGGGCTAGAAAGACCATCTTAGCCTTGCCGTCTTGAATGGCCTTGACCACCAATTCTTCACCCGATATGATACGTCCTGCTCGTTGAGCAAGTCCCAAGAGATTGCTTATCTTTTGCTTATTCAAGTCCTAACTCTCTTCTTTTTACTTTGTGATCCACATAAGCAATCAACTCATCATAAAAGCTTTCTTCCACTTCCATGTCAAAGCTGCGGTTAAAGACCTTCTTCTTTTTAGCCTCTAGGGCTTCTGCATTGTCTAGCTTGATATAAGCGCCACGGCCGTTGGCCTTGCCTGTCGGATCGATAAAGACTTGTCCTTCCTTATTTTTGACAATGCGGAGCAAATCACGCTTATCAATCACTTCGTTAGACACAACAGACTTGCGCAAAGGGATTTTTCTCGTTTTCATCTTTCCCTCCTCTAGCAGCTTTTATTCTTCTACAGTATCGTTTTCTGATCCCAAATCTACCGAACCAGCTTCTTCCATTGCTTCAAATTCGCTAGCAGACTTGATATCGATACGGTAACCAGTCAAGTGAGCTGCCAAGCGAACGTTTTGCCCACGACGACCGATAGCAAGAGAAAGTTTGTTATCAGGAACAACCACCAAGGCACGTTTGCTGTCGTTTTCGTCAAAGATAACTTGGTCAACTTCAGCAGGAGCGATGGCATTGTAGATAAATTCAGCTGGATCAGCTACCCACTCGATAACGTCGATGTTTTCTTCGATTGGCACCATGCGGTCGCTCTTGGCATCGTAACGTGCTGGGTGGAACTTGCTAGTAATCTTCTTGATATTCGCTCCGCCGCGTCCAACGATTGTACCGATAGCGTCTACGTTTGGATTATGGCTACGAACGGCAACCTTAGTACGGTCACCAGCTTCACGAGCCACGCTCATGATTTCAACAGTTCCATCATAAACTTCAGGAATTTCTTGCTCCATCAAACGTTTGATCATTTCTGGATGGCTACGGCTAACAAAGACGTTGACACCGCGAGGGTTGTCTTCAACCTTGTAGACATAAACTTCAATACGATCATGAGAAGCAAAAACTTCTCCAGGAATTTGGTCTTGTTTTGACAATTGGGCTTCGATGCTACCAAGGTTGACATAGATAAAGCGGTTGTCAAAGCGTTCTACAGTACCAGACATGATTTCTTGCTCATGTTCTTTGTAAGTATTGTAAGTGATGGCACGTGTTTGCTTTCGCATTTTTTCCATGATGGTTTGTTTGGCAGATTGAGCTGCTACACGACCAAACTCAGCAGGTGCTTCTTCAAACTTGATTTTGTCACCAAGTTCATAGGCTGAATTAATGGCAAGAGCATCTTTCAAGCTGATTTCTAAACGGCTATCAAATACTTCATCAACAACTTCACGGACAGTATAAACTGTAAAGTCACCTGTTTTTTCGTTAAAGTCAATAGCTACGCTGTCTGATTGACCATAGCGTCTGCGATAAGCGGAACGAAGCGACTCTACTACTGCGTCGATGATATCTTCTTTTTTGATTCCCTTGTCTTCTTCCAAAATGCGGAAGGCCTCTAGCATTTCTTTACTCATGTTTTCTTCACTTTTGAATCCTCAAAAGCTATCCTTTCTTTTTCTATAATTTAACTGCTAAACGTGCTTTTGATACTAAACTGTATGGAATTTGGACGGTTTTCTTACGCGTCTTGTCCATATATTCCATAGTCAACTCGTCCTCTTCAAAGGCCAACAGAGTTCCTTCAAAGACTTTTTGCTTATCGATGGCTTGGTAGAGCCCGACATGGATGTATTTCCCAACCGCTCCAGCTACGGCATCCTTGGTTTTCAAAGGACGTTCCAAGCCTGGACTGGTGATTTCTAGGAAATATTGTTCTGGGAAGGGATCTGGCTTGATGGTGTCTAGGACAGGACTGATAATTTCTGTCAAGTCTGCCGTGTCATTCAAGGTAATTCCTTCAGGTTTATCTACAAAAATACTGAGAATCATGTCACTGCCAATCTTTCCATACTCGATATCTACGAGTTCGAAAGGTGCTTCTATGACAGGTTCTACAACTTCTCTGACTAATTCTACGATTGTTGCGATTGCGTCCACCTCCTCATAAGCAAGAGGCGAAGATATTTCCTCGCCTCACTTTTCATATTCTTGCTCTTAGTATAGCACGTTTGCCAACTTATGTAAAGCAAAAGCACTTATACAGCCTGATTTCAGGCTATTTCTTAAAATTCTGCCTCAACTCGATAGATAACTTGCCCCTTGTTGGAGAATTTTTGCTCGTATTCTGTCATGACATTGCCTTCAAAATCACTGGCATGTAAATCAAGCCAGACACCATTGAGCTTCATGCCATACTGAGAAAAGCTCACTAAACTGTACTCAAACAAGCCACGGTTATCCGTCTTGAAATGAATTTCTCCATTTTCAGGTAAGATACGCTTGAAGGTATCCAAGAAGGTCTTGTAGGTCAAACGACGCTTTTCATGGCGCTTTTTCGGCCAAGGATCTGAAAAGTTCAGATACAAGCGATCGATCTCACCGTCTTCAAAGTAATCAGTCAAGTCAGAACCATCTACCCACAAAAGCTTGATGTTAGGAACTCCAACTTCAAGCACCTTGTCTAAAGCGTAGCTCAAAACAGACTTTTGAATATCAATCCCGATATAGTTGATATCAGGGTTTTGCTTGGCCATACCTGAAACAAAGGCACCCTTTCCACTTCCAACTTCCACATGAATGGGATTGTTATTACCAAACAAGTCCCGCCATTTTCCCTTGGCTTCTAAGGGATTGAGGACCACATACTGGGGATTTGCCTCTAGTAATTCTGTTGCCCCTTTACGATTTCTAACTCTCATCTTCTCTTTCCATACTTGTCCCGGAAGTGACGCAAGCCATGGATCTCCCGATTGACATTTTCTAAATCTTGATTCATATAATACTTGGAAATCTGGCTCAAATAAGACAATTGACCGTACCAATACAATTTATTTAATACTGTTTGATTGTACTTGTAACCGTAGTAGGTCAACCATTCCTTCCACTGATGTTCTGGAATATAATGGCAGAGCATATGGGCCACATCAAACATGCGATCGGTCAAGCGAACCGAATCCCAATCTACCAAATAAATCAAGCCACTGTCTGTCTCAATCCAATTACTATGTCGTACATCTCCATGGACAATGGTCGCATGGTCCTCTCTAAATCCTGGAATAGTCTGACGTAAATCAGCCATCACTTCACTGATAAAATGATTTTTACGCAAAGCATCTGGAACCGTTTCTTGCCAAGACTGCAGTAAATCTACAGGTGTTTCCATGGCATACCCCAAACGACTCAACTGTGTCATCAACGGACGTGAGCGATGAAGACGGGTTAAAATATTGACGATTTGTTTACGATTCATATCATAGGGGGTCAATATCTTGCCTGTCAACCATTCTTGAGCACACATATCACGCCCATCTGCCAAACGGCGACTCCATAATAATTGTGGAGCAATTTGTTCTCTAGCTAGACCAGGTAGGATTGGAGAGGTGTTCATTTTTACAAAGATACGCTTCCCATCAGGATAGCTACCCATATAAGCCTTGCCACTTTTCCCAGGTATGGGAGTCAGTGTTAGCTCATTATCACCCAAATCCATTTCTTTCCTCCGTATAAAGTTTCCTTACTATTCTACTAGTTTTTGGCCTATTCGTCAACCGCTCTAACCCGATTATCAAAGAAAAGCATCTGGATTGGCTTGGGCTATCATTATAGAAAGAAAAAGGTAAGCACAATCTCCTACTTACCTTTTCATAATTTTTATAAATAATATAAGAGTGGCAAACTGTTGTAAAACATATGGACTAGAGTAGAAACCCACAAATTTTGGCTCTTTTTATAAGCAAAGCCCAGCAACAAGCCCCCCAGTAGATAATAGAAAAATGAAGGCACGTCATAAGGTTCATGCATGAAAGAAAAGAGAGAGGAAGTCAGTACAAGTCCTAGCCAAGAATTGTCAAAAAACGCACCCTGAAGAAGTCCTCTAAACAGGAGTTCCTCATGGATAGGTGCCAAAACCGTGACATTTACAATAAAGGAAAGCGAAAGTCCATTACTCGTTTTCTCAAGGTGTTGAGCCGAAGCACCAGAAGCAACTGAGAAAAAGTCATGATAGCCTATATTTACCAGCACCGTGAGAAGAAAGATTCCAATGAAGAGCAAGAGTTGCTTCTTACTTAAAACCCCGAAAGAAATCATATCAAACCATCTCGCATAGCCAATACTAAGGCAAAGCAAGAGACTCTTTACAACAATGAATGTGTACTGGTGTTGAAAATAATCTCCTTGATTGACGGAATATCCCGCCGCACCAACGATTGCAAATACTAAAAATCCCAAAAACAAGGCATGGCACTTATTAAAAATGGCCATAAAACTATCCTCCTCACCAAACAGACTTTCCTACACGTCATTCTTTAGTTCTAGCCTTTCCAAAACAAACCATTTTAGTAACCAGAATCCGATCACATAACCCCACCCTAAGAAGATAACCATTAAAGCCAGCATGGAATTTAGGGAATTAAAGACCACCGCAAATACAAAGGTTAGCACAAAAACGTTAAAGGCAATGGTGTCAGAAGCCAAGACTAGAATATAAGGTGTCAACCGGTCTAAGGTTTTGGAATCTAGGAAAAATAAGTGTTTATACATGATAACCTCCTCCTGCCAGTCTATAGACTAGCCCCAGATTAAGAAGAAAACTCTTCCCCTACTTTTTATAATACTTCAATCCCCAAATGAGCAAAAGCATGATAAGCAAGCAGAGAACAGCGCCAATATAGGCAATTAATTGTTGATAGAATTCTCCTGCTGTGATACCTCTATACAAACAAATAATAGACATAAAGCCTGTCAAGCCGATGAACATAAGTTGATTGGTTCTAGGACTAACCAAATCATCATCTTCAAACTCTCTTATCCTCATTTCCCTAGTGAGGTAAACAGTGAGCAAAATGGAAGCTAAGTTAATAACCACTAAAAGAAATTGGAAAACTAAGGAAAAATTTAAAAACTGACGAGATAGAAATAGATAAGTAGAGACAATCAAGGGCAACTGACCTAGGAACAATCTCATAAGGAAGATGTTCCGTTTTTTAGCAAGAAAAGTTTTCATTTCTTTGCTCCTTTCTTTTTAGTTAAAGCAAGATAGATCATAACAGCAATCATATAGGCTATGGTATAAAATAGCTGATACCAAGTACTTTCCCTAAGCGGATAAAGAAAGATGGACATGATTAGATACAAGACGAAAATGATCAGTATTTTTTTCTTCATAAAATTTCCTCCTAAATGTATGCTTTATCTTAGTTTAGCCACAACCTTTACACTGCTAGTATAGCACTCATTTTGACCTTGGATTACTCAAATCATAAATGGTCATCAAAACCTCTTGAATTGTAAAAATTTAAAAAGCAAGCATGAAAAACATACCTGCCCTATGGAAACTTAACAATGTGAAAATACAAAATAGAAAACTATTCACCCTCACTTTCGTCTGTTCTGATAGATTCTCATGATTGCAACAAGGATACAGGCTGTCCCACCTGCCAAAACGAGGAGGGTAATAATAATGTTGAGAATTTCAGGCGTCCTCTCTATTCTGTTGACAAGACGGACTAAAGACAATACTGTCAATAAGAGTAAAGCTACTGACCCTGTCCGAATTAAAGAAGCCATTCGGTTCTCAACCGCATATAAAAATGATGGTAACATAACACAGGCTATAGCAATCACAAACAGGTTGCTCCCCGTTTCTTCTCCCTTGTTCACCACGGAAAGCATGAGAAGATTCGATGCTATGATTAACGCAGAACAGATAATAAAAAAGGATTTCTTATTCATATAGGGTACCTCATATACTATGGCATTTTAATTGATGACTACAGGCGGTACTTCTTTCCACAAATCTTCTAATCATCAACTGACATCGAGTGAACCGTTAAAACCTGACGAAAGACTTGATTTTTGCAGGTGGTATTTAGACTGGTATTGGGATGGCTTTCCACAATTTTCATAACGGTATAGAGACCAACTCCTCTCTCCTCCCCTTTAGAACTTGCTCCAAAGGAGAAAATCTCAGAAATATCTATGCCCTCTTCTTTGATGGAGTTTTCAATGATAAAGGTCTCCTGTGCTCCATTTTTTAAAAAGGCGATTGAAACGTGAGGTTGACTAGTCTCTACACTAGCTTCAATAGCATTGTCACAAAGGATAGACACAATGGTTAGAAAATCAAGCAAGCTCATCCCCTCTACCTGAATCTCCTCTGGAACTTCGACATTAAAGACAATGTTCTTATCTCTGGCTTTTAGAAATTTCCCTGCTAGGAGACTTTTGAGGGCACGGTCCCGAATATTCACCAATCGGCCTAGGTCATATTTATTGTCCTGCAATTTTTCACTAGAATCCTTTAAGACCGAGTCGTAGACCTCTTTTATCTGCTCCATGTCCTCCTCTTCAATGCCTAGACGTAAACTGGTCAAGAGGTTAGTGTAGTCATGGCGAAAGCAACGGACTTCCTTGTAAAGTTCCTCTATATGCCGACTATAACGTTCCATATCTCTGTAGCGCAAGGCCTGCTCTTGGTCCAATCTCTCATGGAATTTGTCCTTCAAATAGGTATCCAATTTCTTAATAATTCCCATAAAAAAGAGCAAGTAAAAGACTAGGATGAGATGGCGAACAGTCTTTGATTGGATATCGTATGCATATTCAAAGTAAGACAGATTTTCCATGACTAGAAAGTAGGCCCCCATTATCCAGTTAATCTTAGTCAGGGACTTTTGAAAAGCTTTATCGAGAATCTCCTTTCTCAAACTAGTAAAATCATAGTCCAACCATTTCAAAAAGGCTAGAGAAATGAAGAAATTGAAAATCATTATAAACACCCAAATAAATGAGTATTTGTCATTTATTTGCCCTTGGTCTAAAAACGGAAGCACAAAATAAGAAACACCTCTATAAAAGAGATTCACCAATATCATTGGAAAGAGACCATAAAAGAAGAGTAGTTTTTTAGGAAGCCCTCTTAACAATAAGAAAGATAAACCAATGCCGTACAAGGGTTCCATAAAATAAGATAGGTAAGTATTTCCTACTATATAGCTAATCGTTACAAAAACAACTGCTAGAAGTAACTTAAAAAGAAAAGCTTTAAAAAATCTCTCCAGAGTTAGAACAATTCCATCCACCTTAAAAAATATAAACAATTCCAATCCAGCTATCAAAAATGAATATACTATCTTCCAAACTATTTCCATTACATCACCTCACTTAGTGTAAGTTATTGATAGTCTCAGACACTTCCCTGACCTTATAACGCGCAATCATACAGCTTCCCCCATTGGGAAAGAAAAGAAGTTTTTCTTTCTTATCCAAACGCACCACATTGGCAGGATTAATGAGAAAAGAGCGATGACACTGCAAGAGACGGGGTTCCTGCTTGAAAACCTCCTCTAAACTCGCTGTAAATTCCAGCCTATCTGTCTTGGTATAGAGAATAACACGATGGGCTCTGGGCGATGTTTCAAGGTAATAAACCTCTTTAAAAGGATACTGGAATTGAGCAAATTTTGATTTAAAGTAAAAGCAATCTTCCGCCAGACTTTTACTATCTTGACTATTAGCATAGAGCAGGGCTGTCTTGATACGAGATTCAAACTCCTCTGCCGAAAGGGCCTTATCAATGTAGTCCAAAGCAGACACTTGGTAACGAAAGGACAAAGGCATAAACTCCGAGTGAGTCGTCACAAAGACAATCAGGGCATAGGGGTCTCGATCCCGAATCTTTCTAGCCACTTCCAGCCCCTTCATCTCCTCATTTCGAATCTCAATATCCAAAAAGAATAGCTGATGGGCCCCCTTCTCATGCACCTCTGCCAGCAGTTGGTCTGGCTTGCCAAAGACCTCAAAAGAGCTGGGAATAATCTGATGTTCTTTCAAAAGTTTTTTAATCGTCGTTTCAATCCTAGTCTGTTGGGAAAAATCATCTTCTAAAACAAATATTCTCATCTTTTTACTCACCTTGTTTCAATTTCTTCCTAAAAAGAGAATAGCAAAAATACTCTGACACAAGCCCACCAAATCTTAAACAGGCCTTTAACACTCCTGAAAGGTGTCTTGTTACTCAGATAAGTATGATAATCTTACAACTATTTTATCATAAAATCTTAACAGTACCATTCAGGAAATTTCAAGGGCAATTAAAGATTTTATGGTGAAAAAGGAGATAAAAGTGATAGACTAACAGTATCAAAACACAGTTGCTAGAAACAAGACTAGCACCCAGATTAAAGGAGGAATTCTCATGACAGATACAAATCCCATCAAAAGAGCTCAGACTTTGATTACTGACTTAAATAAAGCCTACCAAGCATGCAAACAGGCAACCGCTGACGACGTCCGCTTTCAGGAGCAACTAAACTCTATTCTTGGTTTTCTAGCCAAGGCTGAAACAGTGGATAATCGAGTCTTGATTGAACTGGAAAAATTTTACCAGACTTCCAGTCTTCTCATGGGACTCAGCGCTCTTGAACCAGATGCTCCTACTCGTGCCGCTTGGCGTGCTTATGACCGTTTCCACTTTGACCAAGTCAAGACCAAGTTGAGTCTCTACGGACCAACCATTATCTTGTAGAAAATAAAAGAAGTTGAGACAAACTGAACTCAACTTCTTTTTTAGTGTCATATAGGCAATGTTAGTCCTGCATCTGACGTTTGACCTGATAAGGTAGGTACAAGACTAGTAAAACCAAACCAGCTCCCAGTAAGGCTAGAAGGGCTAGTTTTTCTTGGAAGGTAATCAACCCAACAACTAATTCCACTACTAAGACCAAACTGGTCAATCCTCGGACTACCGCCTGCAAGCCTTTTTCCTTTTGCCCCTTGTCCAGCGGAAAGAGTTGGGTCAAATACTGGTAGTCAAAGGCATGATAGAGGGCCAGTAACTGGAAGAGCAAGAGGTAGTTAAAGAGAACTACCACTGCTGTCGCAATCCAAGCTTGCTCGATAAAAACCTGCGCCAGTATGGACAGCAAGAGCAGACGGAGACTGAGCGCAAAAAGATCTCCATTTCGCAGATAAGAACGCAGATAGAGATTTTGCCAAATCTTCCCAGGCACCTTCTGAACAGCCTTTAGGATAAAGTCCAGATAGGCACGACGCTTGACGCTGTTTGAAATTCCCTTTACCTGCGTAAAGAGGGCAAAGAAACGAAGCAAGACTTGCTTACGCTTACTTTCTTGGGAAATAACATAGTCCCAGTCCAGTCCAGTTTCAGTGAAAAATTTGCTGGCCTTTTGACGAAAGAGGAAATATTTACCTACTCCCAATAAAAGCACATAGACCAGA
Source organism: Streptococcus sp. KR (assembly GCF_002238115.1). Lineage (GTDB taxonomy): Bacteria > Bacillota > Bacilli > Lactobacillales > Streptococcaceae > Streptococcus. The sequence continues at coordinate 44,077 of NZ_NGVM01000013.1, forward strand.
AAAACAGGCAAGCCATAACCCATGGCTAAAAATAAAGGCGCAAATAAAAGCAAGAAAAGGGTCTGGACAAAGAGCCAAAAGACTAGGGAAATGCCAGTTTGACGCTTGAGATGGTGTTTAATTTCCTCTTCTCCAACCAAGAGAAAGAGCTTGTCTGGAGCCTCCATATAGGTAGCAATTCCTCCCCAAAGCAAAAGCAAAACAGAGGTAGTTCCTACAAACAAAAGAATTGGCCAATGGTTTTCAGGAAAATCTTGTAAGAGTTGACTGTACTGGTAGGCTAGAAAGCCCAGCAAGACAAGCAGGAACAAGACAAAGTGGTCATTGAGCACATAGCGCAGATAACCGACACACTCCTTACGAAAAGCCTGCTTTCTCTTTAAAAACAAGTCTTTCATAGCTCCTCCTCTTTGGTCAGAGCCAAGTAAATATCATTCAAACTAGCCTCAGGCATATCAAAGGCTTCGCGCAGTTGCAGGAGATTTCCCTTAGCACGCACCTCTCCCTTGTGAAGAATGACAAAGGCATCACACATCTTCTCAGCCGAATCCAGCACGTGGGTACTCATGAGAATAGACTTGCCCTTTTGCTTTTCCACTTCCAAAAGCTGAATCAAGTCAGAAATAGCTAGCGGATCAAGACCAAGGAAAGGCTCATCCACGATGAAAAGACTCGGATCCACCACAAAAGCACAGATAATCATGACCTTCTGCTTCATCCCTTTTGAAAAATGAACAGGAAACCAGTCTAATTTCTGGTCCAGACGGAACATTTTTAACAAAGGTTCTACTCGATCAAAAGCCACTTTCTGCTCGATACCATAAGCCATAGCAACTGTTTCGATGTGCTCTCTGAGGGTTAATTCCTCATACAGGCTAGGTGTCTCGGGAATGTAACCAATTTGCTTGCGGTAACTTGTCGCATCTTCTTGCAGGGTCAAGCCATTGATATTGATGGAGCCACTATAAGGTGTCAACAGACCGATAATCTCATTAATAGTCGTCGATTTCCCAGCACCATTGAGACCAATCAGACCGACCAGCTGCCCACTTTCAACGGTAAAGGACACATCTTTCAAGACAGGGACATGAACATAGCCACCTGTCAGGTTTTTAATTTCTAACATATTTTCTCCAAATCTGGTATAATGTAGCTATATTATATCAAAATTCAATACAGTAGAGGTAGATTTTATGTCAGATTGCATTTTTTGTAAAATCATCGCAGGGGAAATTCCTGCTTCAAAAGTATATGAAGATGAGCAGGTTCTTGCCTTTCTTGATATCTCTCAAGTGACACCAGGACACACCTTGGTCGTGCCAAAAGAACACTATCGCAATCTTTTGAAAATGGACGCTACTAGCGCCAGCCAACTCTTTGCCCAAGTACCAAAAGTAGCTCAAAAAGTCATGAAAGCTACCAAGGCTGCTGGCATGAATATCATTGCCAACTGTGAAGAAATCGCTGGTCAAACAGTCTTTCATACCCACGTTCACCTCGTGCCTCGCTACAGTGCGGACGATGACCTCAAGATTGATTTTATCGCCCACGAACCAGACTTTGACAAACTCGCTCAAATCGCTGAAACTATCAAAAACGCCTAAGGAGTTGCCATGAAATTATCCAACCTACTGCTATTTGCAGGAGCTGCAGCTGGAAGTTATCTGCTCACAAAAAATCGCCAAACCATCACAGATGAAGTCTTGAATACCACTGACCGTGTTCAAGCTATCAAGGATGATGTGGATATTATCCAAAATAGCCTGCAAATCATCGACCAGCAAAAAGAACTCATCAAGGAATATCAAGAAGACCTAACTTACAAGTTTAAGGTCTTGGAAAAAGATATCCAGACTAGACTAGCTGTGATCAAAGAAACACAGGAAATCGAAGATAAGTAAAAGAGCCCGACGGCTCTTTTTGCTTTATTCTCCTTCAAAGGCATCTTTAATATGGTCAAAGAATCCCTTTTTCTTTGGATTGACTTTTAAATCACCTGCAGCTGCGAATTCTTTCAAGGCTGCTTTTTGGCGGTCGTTCAAGCCTGTCGGTGTTACGACATTAACGGTAACGTATTGGTCACCAACTGCACCGCCACGGAGGCTCGGAGCTCCCTTGCCACGGAGGCGGAATTTCTTACCAGTCTGAGTTCCCTCTGGGATAACCAATTCAACATCACCGTGAACAGTTGGGATATCTACTGTGTCACCAAGAGCTGCTTGGACAAAGTTGAGGTTGAGATTGTAGAAGATAGTCGTTCCTTCACGTTCAAACTTGTCGCTGGCTTCCACAGAAACCACTACATACAAGTCACCATAAGGTCCACCATTAAAGCCAGCTTCACCTTGACCAGCTAGGCGAATTTGTTGACCTGTTTCCACACCAGCAGGGATTTTCACATGTACGCTATGGGCTTGTTTTTCATGACCTGTTCCGTGACAGGTTGTACATGGATCTTTGATTTCTTTTCCGCGACCATGACAGACATCACAGGTTACTTGGCGACGCATCATACCAAGCGGAGTCTGCGTATCGACGTTAATGACACCAGCACCATGACAGCGTCCACAAGTGACTGGACTTGTTCCTGGCTTAGCACCAGAACCGTTACATGTACTACAGCTTGCTTCACGGTTATATTTGACTTCTTTTTCAGCTCCAAAAATAGCTTCTTCAAAGGTCAAGTTCACACGGTATTGGAGGTCATCCCCCTGACGAGGTGCATTTGGATTGCGTGAAGCACCGCCTCCGCCGAAGAAACTTGAGAAGATATCTTCAAAACCACCGAAGCCTCCTGCCCCATCGAAACCGCCGAAACCACCAGCTCCACCAAAACCACCGTTGGCTCCAGCAGCACCATATTGGTCATAGGCAGCACGTTTTTGGTCGTCACTCAAAGTCTCATAGGCTTCTTGAACTTCCTTGTACTTTTCCTCAGCACCAGGCTCCTTGTTGATATCTGGGTGGTATTTTTTCGAAAGCTTACGATAAGCCTTTTTGATCTCGTCTGCAGAAGCGTTTTTGGACACCCCCAGACGATCATAAAATTCAGTATTGTTCATAATTCAAGATACAAAGGGCGTCAAACGGACACAGCCAAAATAGGAGTTTTGACGACGGACGCTTGCGTCCTAGAAAAAACTATCTTTTTGGCACAGTCCGTAGCCCGTGTTCAATTCCCTGAACACCCTTATTCCTTTCTATTGATGTTCTGAATCGAACCACCATTTAGGTCGGGTTCAATTCCTGTATTTCATATTGATGAGACAAACCCCAAATAAATCAGGTTTAGGCCCTTTTTATCGAAAAACAGAGGCTGGGTTGCAACCTCTGGATTTCTTTTTATACTCGCCTGATTTTCAAGCTCGGGATAAAATAGTCCACTGGACTATTTTATTTCTCCGTAAACTCTCCGTCTACGACGTCATCGCCTGCGTTTCCTGTTGCTTGTGCGTCTTCTGCTCCTGCTTGAGCTTGTTGGGCTGCTGCGGCTTGTTCGTAGAGTTTAACAGCAAGTCCTTGAGCTTTTTCGTTCAATGCTTCAAGTTTTGCTTTCATGTCGTCCAAGTTGTTGTCTTCTTGCGCTTTCTTAAGGTCATCAAGGGCAGCTTGGGCAGCGTCACGTTCTGCGTCGAATCCTTTGCCTTCAGTTTCCTTGATTGTCTTTTCAGTCGCAAAGATCGCTTGGTCTACTTCGTTACGAAGGTCAACTTCTTCTTTACGTTTCTTATCTGCTTCAGCATTAGCTTCTGCATCTTTCATCATGCGGTCGATTTCTTCATCAGTCAAACCTGAGTTCGATTGGATCACAATAGTTTGTTCTTTTTGAGTTCCAAGGTCTTTAGCTTTAACAGACACGATACCGTTCTTGTCGATGTCAAATGTTACTTCGATTTGAGGAATTCCACGAGGTGCAGCTGGGATATCTGTCAATTGGAAACGTCCAAGAGTCTTGTTATCTGCTGCCATTGGGCGTTCACCTTGAAGAACGTGGATATCAACGGCTGGTTGGTTGTCTGCCGCAGTTGAGAAGACTTGTGATTTAGATGTTGGGATTGTTGTGTTACGGTCAATGAGTTTTGTGAAGACACCACCCATTGTTTCAATACCAAGTGATAATGGTGTTACGTCAAGAAGGACAACGTCTTTGACATCACCAGTGATGACACCACCTTGAATCGCAGCACCCATAGCAACTACTTCGTCAGGGTTTACTGATTTGTTTGGTTCTTTACCAGTTTCAGCCTTAACAGCTTCTACAACGGCTGGGATACGAGTTGAACCACCAACAAGGATAACTTCGTCGATTTCTGACAAGCTCAAACCTGCATCTGAAAGGGCTTGACGAACTGGAACTTTTGTACGTTCTACAAGGTCACGAGTCAAATCGTCAAATTTCGCACGAGTCAAAGTCATTTCCAAGTGAAGAGGTCCAGCTTCACCTGCAGTGATGAATGGTAAGCTGATTTGAGTTGAAGTTACACCAGAAAGGTCTTTCTTAGCTTTTTCAGCTGCATCTTTCAAACGTTGCATTGCCATCTTGTCAGTAGACAAGTCGATACCGTTTTCTTTCTTGAATTCTGCTACCAAGTGGTCGATGATTTTTTGGTCAAAGTCGTCACCACCAAGTTTGTTGTCCCCTGCAGTTGACAATACATCAAAGACACCGTCACCCAATTCAAGGATAGATACGTCGAATGTACCACCACCAAGGTCGAATACCAAGATTTTTTCTTCTTTGTCAGTCTTGTCCAAACCGTAAGCAAGAGCTGCTGCAGTTGGTTCGTTGACGATACGTTCTACTTCAAGACCAGCGATTTTACCAGCGTCTTTTGTTGCTTGACGTTGAGCGTCGTTGAAGTAAGCTGGAACTGTGATAACCGCTTTAGTTACTTTTTCACCAAGATAGTCTTCAGCGTAGCCTTTCAAGTATTGAAGAATCATAGCTGAGATTTCTTGTGGAGTGTATTCTTTTCCGTTAGCAGAAACTTTTTCAGAAGTTCCCATCTTAGATTTGATAGAGATTACTGTATCTGGGTTTGTGACTGCTTGACGTTTCGCAGCATCCCCAACGATGATTTCTCCGTTTTTGAATGATACTACAGATGGAGTTGTGCGGTTACCTTCTGGGTTTGCGATGATTTTGCTTTCAGTTCCTTCAAGAACTGCAACTGCTGAGTTTGTTGTACCTAAGTCAATACCGATAATTTTAGACATGTGTTTTTCTCCTTGTTAGTTAATTTTCTATTTTTGATATTTCCCTTAAGTGGTGGGGACGTGAGCAACTCCCTCCGGGATTTCATCACTTATTTTTGAGCCTATTGTCTCAAAAATCCCCTGTTTCAGTAGCTTTTGCTACTGAAACTTTCACCACGGTGGGAAATATCTTCCTTGCAAGCCTCCGGCTTGCTTTTTATCTTTCTTCATAGTTTATTGTCGTTTCGGACAAGTTTTTAAGCTTTCTAGCTTAGCTGTATACAACTACCATTGCCGGTCTTAAGATACGGTCATGGAGTTTGTAGCCTTTTTGGAAGACTTGGGCGATGGTATCTGCTGGGTGTTCATCATCTGCTGGGAGAGTTTGGATGGCCATATGGAAGTTATGGTCAAATTCGCCGTCAGCTGCAATTTCTTCGATTCCTTCTTCTTTCAAAGCGTGAACCAAGCTTTCTTGCACCATCTCCAATCCTTTTTTAACGTCGTCTGTCAATCCTTCAACTGCAAGAGCACGTTCTAGATTATCCAATGAAGGGAGAATCGCTTTTGCCAAGTCTTGGCTACGATAACGTTGCAAGTTTTGACGTTCTTCATTGGCACGGCGTTGAATATTTTGCATTTCCGCATGAGCGCGAAGGTATTTGTTTTCGAACTCATCTGCACGTTCATTTGCCAAGTCCAATTCAGACTTCTCAGGAGTTGTTTCTTCTACCGTTTCCACAACTTCCTCTTCTTGAACTTCTTCTACTTCTTCATTTTTTATATCTTGGGCCATTTTCGCCTCCTTTAATGATTTCAATCTTAATGTACTTCGTAATGATTACTACTGAGGTAACGGTAAAAATCTGTCAACTTCATGGTCAAAACACGATTGACCACATTGACTTGGTTGATTAGCTGTTGGTAATCCAGATTGACCGGACCGATAATAGCTAGAATTCCAACTCCCCGATAAGGGATGAGAAACTTGCTACTAATCACAGCTAAATCAGCTAGACAGGACTCTTGACTGTCTGCAACACGGACATTTTGCATCTGATCCTCATGCAGCCCCTCACGAATCTCCAATGCCACCTTTTGCGGTTGGTCAAAGAACTGATAGGCTGCTAGATTAGCAAAATTCAAGAGATTGACCTTGCCCGCCACCACAATGTTTTCGTTGAACATTTCCTTAAAAATGTGTTCAAAGAGATCGATGACATTGTCCGTTGTTGTAAAGTAACGCTGGATAATCTGCGGAATCTCCGTCCGAATCTTGTAGTGAATATCTAGAACGGTGTGGCCGAGGAAACGCTCCTGAATAATTCTCTTCAGTTTCAGCAAGTCCTCTTGCAAGAAGTTCCTTGGAATCAGAAACTGACTGGTAACCGTTCGAGACTCGTCTAGGGTGAATACCGCCAAGGCTGTATGTTGCCCCAAAACAACGATATCAAAGGCTGTCAAACGTTGCCTGCTAGGCTCAACATCCAGTGCTACTACCGTACAGCCACTCAAGTCTGTCAGCAGATTAGCAGCCTCTTGCAGAATATCCTCCAATTTGAAGAATTCCTGATCAAAGGCTTTGACAATCTCATATACCTCATTTTCAGCCAGTCGGTCAAAATCCAGTGAGTGTTTTACATAATACTGAAAACCAGCAACACTTGGCATCCGACCACTTGAAGTATGAGCCTTCTCAAGCAACCCTTGCTTTTCTAGAGCCGCCATGTCATTGCGAATGGTTGCACTGCTAGAGTTAATAGACTCTTGCAAAGCTTTGGATCCGACAGGTTCGTGCGTTTTGGTAAAGATGTCAATAATCAGATTTAAAATATCCTGCTGACGCTCTGTAACCATCTCATCACTCCTCTCTGTCTGATCGATTAGCACTCGATACGTTCAAGTGCTAACTTATGATTCTATTATACACCCTTAAAAGAGAATGTCAAGATAAAAACTCAAAAAATTAGCACTCTTTTACCAAGAGTGCTAAAAATCAGTCTAAAGACCTAGAATCCTACCTTCCATCTACTCGGTATTTCCTTTTTAGTCTGAAATAACCATAGATTAGATAAGAAATCATAAAGGCATATAGAGCAAAAATGACAAAGAAAGATTGCGACAGTTCTTCTCGAAACAAACTCATACAAACAACAAAACCTCCTAAGAAAGTAGCTGCACATGAACGAAGTCTAGATCGCATAACTCCCCATCTGATCTCCTTAGCAATATAGACTTGATCCTCTGGAAGTAAATCAGAAGACGATTTACGAAGAATTGAACAAGAACCTGCTTCTATCAATTCCCAACCGCTATTCCTAAAATCTTGCAGTTCATGCTTATACTTTTTAAGAAATCTAGAATCATAGATACGGTAAATGATATCGTCCGGTTGACATTGGTCAAAATAGAACAAACCAAAACGACTCGTTCTATACCTCCAACCTTTCAAATGCATCTCATGTAAATATTCTTCTTCCTTGTCCAAATCAACAATGGTGAAAATCCGAAATTCTACTCTGCTATTCATTGTCTTACCCCAAAATTAGAAAACATGCCTGGTTTTATTTATTAGATAATTCTTTCCACTTTTGACTCAATCTCCAAAAAATATAAGAAATCTGAATCGCATGGACTATCAATAAAACACCATCTATTATAACAATCAAAAACATTTCCCAACTGAAAGAACTACCTCCAGTGACAACCCTTGAGAAAACCGGTAGTAGAGCTAAAAAGAGAAGCAAAATAGGAAGCATCCGCCTCGTTAAAATCCGTTTGACCATAGCTAACTTCCCGGCCGCGTCATTATAAATTTCAAACTCGGCATCCGACTCAATTCCAGAATGAAGCTTTCTAAAGTAGGAAAACCCATTAAAGTCTGTAATATGCTCCCAGCCACAGTCTTTAAATAATTGTAAATAGGAGGCTCTCTCTGATTTTTTCATAGGATAAAAGTCCAACTGATAAGAAACCTGCTCCGGTTGACACTTTTCAAAAGTATACTTAACCGCAACTACTAAGTTAGAGTAGGTCACTTCCTTAAGTTTCCAGCCCTCAGCATGCATTTTTCTAAGATATAAAGCCTCTCTATCATAATCCGCAATGGTAGCAATTCTATAAACAACCTTCTTTTCCATCATCTTTCCTCCAGACTGTTCCTATAGAGCCGTTCAATACGTTTCAATTCAATATCTAAGACTTTTCGTCCCAAGTCTGTGATCTGATAGATTTTCCGTTTTTCCTCTTCACGGACAAAGGAAATCAAACCATCCTTTTCCATTTTTGACAAGGTTCCATACATAGTCCCAGGACTAATCGAAACTTGCGAATCTGTCATCTCCTTGACCTTTTGCGTAATACTGTACCCATGACCTTCCTTTTGCAGACAGAACAAGATATAAAAACCCGTTTCCGTCATCGGAAGATAAACTCGACGAATCTTATCCGTTAATTCCATTTTCATTCACCTCCTATTTAGTTCGATATATCGCACTTCGTTATATAAAATATATCACACCTCGATATAAAACACAAGAAAAAAGATCACCCACAGGCAATCTTTCTTCTATATTAATAAAGATCTAGATAGTTATCAATTTCCCATTGTGAAACAAAGGTCGCATAGCTCGCCCATTCGATTCGTTTGGCTTCAAGGAAACTAGTATAGATATGTTCTCCAAGAGCTGCTCTGACAACCTCATCTTCAGTCAGAGCTTTCAAAGCGTTGTGAAGAGTTGACGGAAGGTCTGTAATACCAGCTTCCTTGCGCTCTTCTGCTGTCATGATGTAGATATTTTCTTCGATAGGAGCTGGTGCTTCGATTTTATTTTCAATACCATGCAAACCAACTTCCAATAGAACTGCCATAGCGATGTATGGGTTTGCCATCGGATCCACTGAACGCAACTCAAGACGAGTTCCCATACCACGTGAAGCAGGCACGCGCACAAGTGGCGAACGGTTACGACCAGCCCAAGCAATGTAAACAGGTGCTTCATAACCAGGAACCAAACGTTTGTATGAGTTAACTGTTGGGTTCATGATGGCAGTATAGTTGTAAGCATGTTTGATCAAACCACCAAGGAAATGGTAGGCCGTTTCTGACAACTGCATTCCTTTTGGATCATTTGGATCAAAGAAAGCATTGTTTCCTTCTTCATCAAACAAGGACATATTACAGTGCATACCTGATCCGGCAATACCAAATTTTGGTTTGGCCATAAAGGTTGCGTAAAGTCCGTGTTTTCGAGCAATGGTTTTAACAACAAGTTTAAAGATTTGAATCTTATCACAAGCTCGAAGAACTTCATCGTACTTGAAGTCAATCTCATGTTGTCCAACCGCAACCTCATGGTGACTTGCTTCTACTTCAAATCCCATTTTGGTCAAGACATTGACAATCTCACGACGTGTATTGTCCGCAAGGTCAGTAGGTGCCAAATCAAAGTAGCCACCCTTGTCATTTACTTCAAGTGTTGGATCCCCATTTTCATCCAGTTTAAATAGGAAGAATTCTGGTTCTGGCCCAAGGTTGAAGGACTTGAATCCTACTTCTTCCATGTGACGAAGAGCACGTTTCAAATTGCCACGAGGGTCTCCTGCAAATGGTTCACCTTCTGTTGTATAGACATCACAGATCAAACCTGCAACACTTCCATTTTCATCTCCCCAAGGGAAGACTGTCCATGTATCCAAGTCTGGGTACAAGTACATATCTGACTCATTGATACGTACAAAACCTTCAATAGAAGATCCATCAAACATAGCCTTGTTTGACAAGACTTTATCTAACTGTTCATCTGTGGCAGGAATTTCGACGTTTTTCATGGTTCCCAAAATATCTGAGAACATGAGACGAATAAAGGTAACATTTTTTTCCTTGACTTCACGACGAATATCTGCAGCTGTGATTGGCATGAGTTTTCTCCTTAATGTATGACTACTTGCGGTTGCCTAACCGCGACCAAAAGGTGACCGTACTGAAGCAAAGCGACCCTGTTGGAGGAGTTCATTGTGAAGTGCACGACGCACCTCAGTCTGACTCACCGCTTTCTTGGATTTCGCTTCACGTTCAGCATATTTTTTCTTAATGGCAGCGATATTATAACCTTCAGAGATATAATCTTTGATTTCAAGCAGACGATCCATGTCATTCAAGGAATACATGCGACGGTTCCCTTCGTTTCGATCAGGCTTAATCAACTCCTGATCTTCATAATAACGAATCTGACGCGCCGATAGATCGGTCAATTTCATAACACTGCCGATAGGAAAAACAGCCATATTTCGGCGAAATTCTTTTTCCTTCATTTACAATTTCCTTCTTTCTGTCTATTATAGTCTAAAAAAAGACAAACGTCAATTGATAATGTTATAAAATGTAACATTATTTTTCTTTTTTTTCTAAAAAGAGCCGAATACGTTCAATATCGTAATTTACGAGAATTGCGACAAAAACTCCCATGAACGTTTCTGATACACGCGCAAACACGTACAAAATTGTTTCGCCGCTCGGAATCGATAGGGTAATGATTAACATAGCTGCTACACCACCAATAACCCCTGCTTTGTTATTCATGGCTACATTTGTCATAATGGTTAACATGGTGCAAATCGGAACAACAACCAAGGTCACCCAAAAGGCTTCGTGGAAAAAGGTATTTAATAAGAAGAAGACCAGGGCATAGAGGCCACCGATACTATTTCCTAGAATACGCGAAGTCCCAAAATGGACACTCTTATCAAAACTCTCCCTCAGGCTAAAAACGGCTGTCAAAGCACCGATTTGAAGACCTTTCCAACCAAAAAAGCCAAAAATCAAGAGAACTAGAAAAACAGCAATACCTGTTTTAAAGGTTCGCATACCAAGTTTGAACTGGGATTTATCGAATTTATATTTTTTAAAATAACTCATAATCTCAACTTTCTATTTCCATTTTATCATAAATCGGTGATTTTTATGAGTAATAGTTGAGAGGAAGCGTTTTTATTTTAAGCAAAAGAAAAGAGGAACTTTCATCCCTCTCTTCTTTGACTTGTTTATAAAATCTTATTTTTCTGTCAAGGCTGCAAGTCCTGGAAGAACTTTACCTTCAAGAAGTTCCATTGATGCTCCACCACCGCGTCACAAATACCTACACTAACACAAAAAGGTGACATAGCCACCTTTTTGTTAACGTTTCAGTTTTGTTCCTTTTTCTACAAAATCAGGATTTTGTAGAGACTAACGGGCTGAAATTATTTTTCTGTAAGTGCAGCCAAACCTGGCAATACTTTACCTTCGAGAAGTTCCATTGAAGCACCTCCGCCCGTACTAATCCATGAGAATTTGTCTGCACGGCCAAGGTTAATCGCTGCAGCAGCTGAGTCACCACCACCAATGATTGATTTAACTCCTGGTTGTTTCACGATAGCGTCCATCACACCAATTGTACCAGCTTGGAAGTCTGGGTTTTCAAATACACCCATAGGTCCGTTCCATACAACTGTTTTCGCACCAGTCAATGCTTCGTCAAATTTAGCGATAGATTTTGGACCGATGTCAAGACCAAGGAAGCCTGGATCCACTGCTTCACCTTCAGTGTCACGTACTTCAGTGTAGCCCGCAAATGCGTTAGCTTCTTTTGAGTCAACTGGCAAGATCAATTTACCGTTTGCTTTTTCAAGAAGAGCTTTCGCAACATCCAATTTGTCTTCTTCTACAAGTGAGTTACCGATTTCGATACCTTGTGCTTTGTAGAATGTGTAAGTCATACCACCACCGATAAGGACTTTATCAGCTTTTTCAAGCAAGTTTTCGATAACACCGATCTTGTCTGAAACTTTTGAACCACCAAGGATAGCCACGAATGGACGTTCTGGAGTTTCAACTGCTTCTTGGATGTAGGCAATTTCGTTTTCAAGAAGGAAACCAGCAACTGCTTTTTCAACGTTTGCTGAGATACCAACGTTAGATGCATGTGCACGGTGAGCTGTACCGAATGCATCGTTTACGAAGATACCATCTCCAAGTGATGCCCAGTATTTACCAAGTTCAGGATCGTTTTTAGATTCTTTCTTGCCGTCAACATCTTCGTAACGAGTGTTTTCAACCAAGAGAACTTGTCCATCTTCAAGAGCGTTGATAGCTGCTTCCAATTCAGCACCACGAGTGACTCCTGGAAGGAAAGCAACGTCTTGACCCAATTTAGCTGCCAAGTCAGCAGCTACAGGAGCAAGTGATTTACCAGCTTTGTCTGCTTCTTCTTTTACACGGCCAAGGTGAGAGAAGAGGATAGCACGTCCACCTTGTTCAAGGATGTACTTGATAGTTGGAAGAGCTGCAGTGATACGGTTGTCGTTGGTAATCACGCCATCTTTTACAGGTACGTTGAAGTCAACACGAACGAGAACTTTTTTCCCTTTCAATTCAACGTCTTTAACAGTCAATTTTGCCATTAGATATGACTCCTTCTTTTTTTATACGTGTTAATTATATCACAAAATCAGCAAAAGAGATAGAAAAACCCTAAACTTTTCCAGTTCTTTCTTGCAACGAAAACTAGCATTTCTGAAAATCAAAACTAGAAAAACCTTTCCAAATCACTAAGTAATACAAGAAAAAGTAGTTAATCCATCTCATTCTTCCACTGATTTTTACTAGTTAAAACGAGGTTTGACTAATCTGCAGTCAAACCTTATTTTTAGTTGTTATGAGGAAATGCAAGAATCCTAAATCGATTCGTTTTCTCTCTTCTTTCCAGCAAGTAGGCCATAGCCACTCATCACTCCGAGGAGTCCTAGTGCTACTAGACTAGCATCTCTTCTTACTCCAGTATTTGGAAGTTCTTTACCTACTTTTTCATTTGTCGGTGTTTCTAAAAGAGCTTGACCTGTTTTTTGAGAGTCTTGCTCTACTTTCGTTCCAACTTCAACAATTTCCAGAAGAGCTTCCTTGAGAACTTCTGTTGAACGAAGAGTGCGATTGCCTCGGGCATCGACTTCTACAAAGCGACGAATTTGTCCTTCTTCTCCAGCTTGCACAATACGACGTTGACCTTTGAGAAGTTCTGAGCTTGAACGTTCTTGACGTTCAAAGGATACTTCAATTTCTTCAACTTCTAGTTTCGGAGTTTCTAGAACTAGGTCTTTTACTCCCTCAGCTGGTTGATTGCTTGATAGAACTTTTGTACCTACTTCGGTAATCTCTGGAACAGCTTCCTTGAGAACTTCTGTTGAACGAAGGATACGATTGCCTTGGGAATCTACTTCTACTAGATGACGAACTTGACCTTCTTCTCCAGCTTGCACAATACGACGTTGACCTTTGAGAAGTTCTGAGTTTGGATGTTCTTGACGTTCAAAGGATACTGCAACTTCTTCAACTTCTAGTTTCGGAGTTTCCAGAACTAAATCTTTAACTCCTTCAGCTGGTTGATTACTTGAAAGAACTTTTGTACCTACTTCGGTAATCTCTGGAACAGCTTCCTTGAGAATCTCTGTTGTACGAAGGATACGATTGCCTTGAGCATCTACTTCTACTAGACGACGAATCTGCCCTTCTTCTCCTTTTTGGACAAATTGACGTTGACCTTTAAGAAAGTTCGCATTTGGTCGCTCTTGACGTTCATAGGCTGTTGTTTCAGTTTCAACAACTAGTTCAGGGAGGGCCTCAACTGTTGGGGCTACTTCACTTGGATCCATGCTACCAACATGATGACTTTCTTCTGCAGGAGCTAGTTTCTTATTCAGCTTTTCTTTCATGTCCGCAAAAGCTTGTGGAGTTGGCATCTCTGAAGCCAACAAAGCTTCTGCTTGTTCAATCAACTCAGCTTTAGGATCTTTTTCACGGATAGATTCGAGCAAGCCTTCCAATTCTTCTCTAGCAGTTTGATAACGTTGATTTCCATCCAAGTCTGTCCCTGCTTGTTTCAACTCATTCAAAGCCCGGTTGACTTCTTCTTGGCTAGCATTGTGGTTTTCTGCTACAACTTTCGCTGCATTGAGTTTCTCTACTAGTACAGCTTGTTTGTCCTCACTTGAGAAGGTATAGGCAAGGGTTGACTGACGGCCTTGGGCAGCAGTGATTTCTTGTTTAAGGTATTCATCATTAACTGCAGCCTTTGGAGAAACCAAGACATCAAACTCAGCCGTGTGCCCCTTGTAATGCAGGGTCAAGGTCTGGCGTCCAGTCTTCTGAGCATCGTATCCCGTGATTTCAACACCTTCATCAGTAAAGCTGTGAGTCTCTTCTGTCTCATCATCATAGAGAACACCAAAGCGACCTTCAGAGAGATCCAGTTGATCTCCTACTAGATAGTCTGTTTTTGGTTTCTTAGTAATATACAAGCCCGCTACTTCTTTTGGTTTTCCTTCATCCTGTCCTGTCACTTGGACTTTCAGATCACCTGACACTGGTAAACCAAGGTATTGCAGTGTTAGGTTTTGTTCCCCCTTTTGATGAGCGTCGTATCCAGATACCGTCACACCTGAGTGAGTAAGGTTAATCAGCTCGTCGGCTTGTCCCCCTTCGTATTGAACACGGAGTGTTCCGCCTCTGAGGTCCAGTTTTTCTCCTTCTTTATAAACTGTCTTTTTAGGTCCTTTTTCAAGGCTAACTGCAGCAATTTTTCTCTCATCCTGTGGAATCGCTACAGCCAAGGTGTTACTGATTTCTTTGCCAGGTAGTTGGGTACGATAGTAGAGGAGAGTTGGTTGCTTATCAAAGCCCAATGGAGCTGTTGCCAAGTCACCACCAGTTTCAGTCTTCAAGGTTGCAATTGGTGTTTGTGAATCAGCCTTGTCGTAAACGGTGATGGTTGCGCCTGCCGGAACATCAGAGAAGCCTAGTTGAACTTGGTGGTTTCCAAGTGAACGGGCAGCTACCTTAGCCATTGGAATATTTTGACTTTCTGTGTCCAAGGCTTCGTACATCTTCCAGTTGTAGATACGAATGGCCTTCCAAGGTGTTCCATTATCAGATGTAATGACATGCAAACGCCAGTCTTGGGCAGTAATTGGTTTGTCAAGAGTGATATCCGTAACGTGCGCTTTATTACCACGGACTTCCTTAGCTAGTTTCCACTCGCCATCTGTATCCTTGTAGTAAAGATCAAAATCCTTGGTGTTCATCAGACCATCGTTAACAGACTCACCACCAGCTCCCGCATGATCCATCACCCATCTGATAACACGACGTGGTTGAGTCAAACGAATATCGACACTACCGCTCAATTGTCCTGAAGACCACTTGTCTGAAAGACTGGTAATAGTACCGTTCAACATACCTTCAATACCTTCTCCACCTTCGGTATTCGGGAAAGTGCTACCGATAACCGTTGCCCCTGGAACAATATTTTCAGCCAAAGGTCTTGGGAGAGTCGTATCCTGAACAGTCATGCCCCAGTTAAAGGATGTCGTCGCAGCTTCTGAACGAAGGCCATTTTTACCAACTGCAACGACTTTCAATTCTTGCGTCGTACCAGTCGCATTAGCAGAGCGGCTAACTTTTGGCAAGTAGATGGTTGAAGCAGACGAACCTGTCAACAAACGCCAGTTATCCCCATCTTTTTCGTAGACTTCATAGAAATCCGCATCTTGATTACCCGCAAACTGGACCACTGCTTCAGCTTCTTGGGCATTTTTAAGAGATTGTTTCACCACAGAAAGGCCTGTAGGCGCTTGTGGTGCTTGGTGATTGTCTGAAATTGTTAATTGACCTAGGTTAAACTGATAATCTTTTACAGCTCCTTCATGCTCGAAGAAGAGTTTGACTGCATAGATGGTTTTACCTGCTAGTGAGCTGAGATCAAATTCTTCATTTGTCCAGTTGTCAGAAAGGGTTAGCTCTTTCCATGCATCTGCATCATCGAATTTGTAGTCTGGAGTTGTAGAGAAGGCCATATAAACTTTCGAGCCTTTTCCTCCCTTGTGGGCAACACGAAGTTTGGTTTTCTCAGTTACTTCTAACTTAGTAGAATACAAATTCACATCCTGGTCCGTCTTACCAGCTACATCACCTGAGAATTTAAGGGAATTTCCGCCATTGTAGGCATCTGTAAAGTCATATTCTGCACGAAGTTTTTCCCCTGTTGAAGTCTGCCACCAGCGCCATGTTGGCAAGATACCTGAAACCGAACGGTAGTTCCACTCAGAATCCTTAGAAACTTCTCCGTCTACAAACCACTTTCTACCATGGCCTGTATTAAAGGAGGTAGTGAAGGTCCGGCCTACTGCTGGTGTGCGGTCTGCAACTAAATTAGCAATCCCATACCACTCTTTGTCCGCTGGTTTTTGAGCTGTCGGATCTCCTTGGTAACCTGTGAAGAAGATATCTTCGTTTTTATGGTAATCTTCACCTGTTTTTCCTAGACTGGTAATTGTATCTGGTGCAAAGAGTCCAAGCGACAAACGTAACTTGCCTTTTTCATCTAAGAGGGCATCCCATTTAACTTTTGTCTTATAAGAACCACCTTGTTGCAATTCCAATCCTGCAAAGACATCATATTGACTACGTTCCAGCCATTTTGCCATTTCTACAGAGTGGTCATTCTTTTCCTTATTCCAGTTGAAATTGGCAAAGAATTGATCCGCAGGGACCTTGTCACCTTCTTTTTGCATGAATTGGTAGTTGTAATCACCTAGACCATCTTCGTGGTAACGACCATATTTATAGGTCATGGCATCGTACCAAGCATACTTGATTGGATGGTTGACTTTTGCCGCATATTCTTTTGTATAGAGCATGAATTGACGCATTTTTTCACCAAGTGGCGTTACTAAGTCACCCGTTGTTTCTTGGTTGATAAAATACCCATCAAAGCCATAGTACTTAGCAAGGTCGACAAGTTTTCGTGCAATAGGGAAGGTCCCATCCTCATCTTGTTTCAAAGCAGCAACAAATTTCTCTTGGTCGGCAATACTATTAGACCAGTTGAAGAAGAGTGTACCATATACAGGAACCCCGTTACGGTGACCTGCATCAATAACGTCAGGAGTTGGAACGAGACCTTCCCAGAAGACCATTGAATCCAAGTATTGCCAGTAGTCAAAGGCGTAGGCTTTGAATTCTTCTCCACCAACAGAAGCGTGGTCTTTAGCCTTTGAGTTGGTATTTGCTAGCGCCTGAACCTTGGCTCTTCTGCTTGCTTTTTCGTTCACTAACTGACCTCTATGGCGCTTAGCTAGTTCAACTGAGGAACGATTGATGGGATCATCCTCACGCGCACCCGGTTCCCATTTCAACAAATCCTCCCAAGAATTAAATTTGATTTCCTTTGGTTTTAATGTTTTTTCTGTATTTTTAGGGACATCTGGCTGGACTTCTTTTTCAGTCTTATTAGCTTCTGCTGCTGGCTTAGACTCATCCCCTTGGCTAGTTCCTTCAGGCTTTGCTTCTGTTTCCTTGTCAGACTTAGGTTTTGCTTCTGCAGATGGTGTTTCCGCAGCCACCTCACTTGCTTTTTCCTCTGGTTTAGCTGCGCTTACTGCCTCTGCAGTTTCAGTAGTTGCAGCTTCATTGCTTGCTGGCGAAGCAGTTTCAGATGCTGTCGCTACTCCTTCTGCCTTTTCTGGCTTATTTTCTCTAGCATGTTCTCCTTCATGCTGCTTGTCAGCTTCATTAGTTGGATGCTCACTCTCTCCTGAAACAAGCTCTGTATGGGCTCCGCTATTTTCAGGAACTGCAGTTTCTTCAGCCAAGGCTGGACCAGCAAATAAAACAGCACCAATCATTAGCGAGCAGGCTCCTACTGATAACTTACGAATACTGTAACGACAACGTCTTTCAAAAAATGGATTCTTCATTTTCTCCTCCTAAAAGATTGATTTTGCTACACAAAAGAAAGCGCTTAACTTTCTTTATAAAATTTTTATCCCAATCACAGGGACCAAGATAATTCCTCCCTCATTTTAAAATATTTCTTTTAAATGTCAATATATAAAAGGAAATACCTATATCTAGGTTAGAAATTGGTAAAATTAATATAATTAAGGCCCATTCTAACGAATTTTCTTTCTAAAATCTTAGCTTAACACTTGTTAGATTTACTTTTATCCTTTAAAATAGAATAGGAGAAATTCCGTTATTATTTTTCGGAGGAAAAAGAAATGTCCATTAATTGGCAGGAAATTTTATTTCACTTTTTAGGTGGTCTGGGACTATTCTTGTATAGTATCAAGACCATGGGAGACGGTTTGCAACAAGCTGCTGGAGATCGCCTTCGTTTTTACATTGACAAGTACACCAGCAATCCCTTTTTAGGTGTTCTAGTCGGGATTGTCGTGACTGCCCTGATTCAGTCAAGTACAGGGGTCACAGTTATCACGGTTGGACTGGTCAGCGCTAGTCTTCTCACTCTTAGACAGGCTATCGGAATTATCATGGGAGCCAACATCGGAACCACCGTTACTTCCTTTATCATCGGTTTCAAGCTTGGTGAGTATGCTTTACCCCTGATTTTCCTTGGAACCATGTTCCTATTTTTTAC
The DNA here is from genome assembly GCF_002238115.1 of Streptococcus sp. KR. Lineage (GTDB taxonomy): Bacteria > Bacillota > Bacilli > Lactobacillales > Streptococcaceae > Streptococcus. The sequence goes on from NZ_NGVM01000013.1 coordinate 62,742, forward strand.
AAAAAACAGAACCGCAAACAATATCGGGCGCATCCTGTTTGGTGTAGGGGGAATCTTCTATGCTCTAAACCTCATCAGTGCCGGTATGAGCCCTCTTAAAGATTTACCACAATTTAAGGAATACATGGTAACCTTGGGACAAAATCCTGTGTTGGGAGTTTTTGCCGGTGCAGTGATTACCGTCCTCATACAAGCTTCTTCTGCGACAATCGGGATTTTGCAAGGTCTCTATGCAGGTGGATTCCTTGACCTTAAAGGTTCGCTACCAGTTCTCTTCGGGGATAATATCGGGACAACCCTAACAGTTATCATCGCGGCAGCTGGAGCCAATGTCTCTGCGAAACGCGTTGCTGCAACCCACGTCACCTTTAACGTTTTAGGAACCATTCTTTGCTTAATCTTATTAGGCCCATTTACGTCTATGATTGAGTACTTTCAGGCACTCCTTCACCTCTCACCTGAGATGACCATTGCCTTCTCTCACGGTGCCTTTAACGTAAGTAACACCATTGTACAATTTCCATTCATCGGAGCCTTGGCCTACTTTGTAACCAAACTCATCCCTGGTGAAGATGAAGTTGTCAAGTACGAACCACTTTATCTTGATGAGCATTTGATTAAACAAGCTCCATCAATCGCTCTCGGAAATGCCAAGAAAGAACTCCTTCACTTGGGAAATTATGCTTCTAAAGCCTTTGACCTTTCATACAACTACATTATTGACCTTAATGAAAAGGTTGCTGAAAAAGGACACAAGACAGAGGAAGCCATCAATACTATTGATGAAAAATTGACTCGTTACCTGATTACTCTTTCAAGTGAAGCCCTTAGCCAGAAAGAAAGTGAAGTGCTCACCAACATCCTTGATTCATCCCGTGATTTGGAACGGATTGGGGACCACGCAGAAGCCCTAATCAATCTGACCGACTATCTTCAACGTAAAAATGTTGAGTTTTCTGAAGCTGCTTTGGAAGAACTAGCTGATATCTATCAAAAAACCACTGGCTTTATCAAGGATGCCCTTGATAGTGTAGAAAACAATGATATTGAAAAAGCTCAAAGTCTGATTGAACGCCATAAAGAAATCAACAATATGGAACGTGTTCTCAGAAAGACCCACATCAAACGCCTCAACAAGGGCGAGTGTTCAACACAAGCTGGGGTCAACTTTATCGACATCATTTCCCACTATACTCGTGTATCTGACCACGCCATGAACCTTGCTGAAAAGGTCATCGCTGAACAAATCTAAGATCCAAGAAGCTATCCTAAATGGGATGGCTTTTTTCTTTTCCTAACCAAGAATTGCTTTTCTAATATATAGAAAAATGCTTTGATTCACAATGGAATCAAAGCATTTTAAAGAGCTCCCCATACATAATCGCAGAAGCTGCGGTTCCTCTGTACTTGGCTTCTTCTCTTTTGATAAAGCGAGCCAAGTTGAGCAACTCAGGTGCCGGATGTTTGGGATTTAGGAGCAATTCACGATTGACCAGGCCTGAGAGACGAACTGCCAGCAATTGCTCATTTGTAGTAGGCAGTTTTTTAGCAGTCTCTAGGAGAGCAGCAACTAAATCTTCACTCAAATCATGTCGAGCATGATTGTAAAGATCTTTTACAAGGCTTTCTAGGTTTGGTTCTACCATCCCTACCACCTCCTTATGGTTTAATAATTTTTAATCAAATCAACTGTTGAACGATCTAATTTCTTCACCAAGGCTTGCAAGAAAGCTTGCGCTTCTAGGAAGTCATCCATTGCATAGAGGGTTTGGTGAGAGTGGATATAACGAGCGCAGACACCGATAGTTGTAGATGGGACACCGCCATTTTTCAGATGAGCTGCGCCAGCGTCTGTTCCGCCTTTACCACAATAGTATTGGTACTTGATACCAGCTTCTTCAGCCGTTGTCAAAAGGAAATCCTTCATCCCTGGGAGAAGCAAGTGACCTGGGTCATAGAAACGAATCAAGGTTCCATCCCCAATCTTGCCTTGACCGCCATAAACATCACCAGCAGGTGAGCAATCAACTGCTAGGAAGACTTCTGGGTCAAACTTGGTTGTGGAAGTATGAGCACCACGAAGACCAACCTCTTCTTGGACGTTAGAGCCAAGATAGAGTTCATTTCCGAGTTTTTGACCTGACAGAGCTTCCGCCAACTCGCTCACCATAAGAACACCGTAGCGGTTGTCCCAAGCTTTTGAGATGATATTTTTCTCATTGGCCGTCAAGATTGCAGAACTATCTGGTACGATGGTGTCGCCAGGACGGATGCCAAAACTTTCTGCCTCAGACTTATCCGCAAAACCGCCATCAAAGACGATATCTGCAATAGCTGGCATAGTTGGGCCGCCCTTACCACGAGTCAAATGTGGAGGAACAGAGCCTGAAATCACAGGAATTTCACGACCATCACGAGTCAAGAGTTTGAAACGTTGGCTACTAACCACCATAGGATTCCATCCACCGATTTCTACCACACGGAAGGTACCATCTGGCTTGATTTCGCTGACCATAAAACCAACTTCATCCATGTGAGAAGCGACCAAGACGCGCGGCGCATCCGTAGCTTCTGAATGCTTGATACCAAAAATACCACCCAAGCCATCTGTCACCACTTCATCCACGTGCGGTGTCAACTTTTCACGAAGATAAGCACAGACAGGTGCTTCATGACCTGAGATCGCAGCAAGTTCTGTTACTTCTTTGATTTTTGAAAATAATGTTGTCATTTCAGTTCCTTCTTTCTTTCATCCATTTTACCACTTTTTATAGGAGAAGGATAGCGGGAATCATCATTCCAGATAAAACTACTTGTGAAAAAACGAATCACCATTGTAATTCGTTTTATTTATGATTTCGTTTGAGGGAAAAGTGGTCTGGGACGGGGTCCTTACCTGTTTTCGACCAGGGATGGCAACGTAAAATCCGAGCCAAGCCCATCAAAGCACCCTTGAAGCCATGTTTTTCAATAGCCTCAATCATGTAGTTGGAACAAGTCGGCTCAAAGCGACAAGAGGGTGGAAAGGCTGGTGAGATAAACCGTTGGTAAAAGCGCACAGGCGCTATTAAAATTCGTTTCATTATTTCTTGGTTACAGCCATGGTGTGTAGTTGGCTGATTTCTTTTTTATTAAGACGACGGGATTCTCCTGGACGGAGTCCTGTCAAGTCTAGATGTCCAAAACGGGTCCGTGACAACTTGTCCACTTGAAGACCAACAGCTTCAAACATCTTTTTAACCTGATGGTTACGTCCTTCATGGATGGTCAACTGTACCACAGAGCGGTTTTTAACTGGGTCCACTTTGAGAATCTCATAGACAGCCGGCTTGGTTTTCTTGCCATCAATCTCAAGCCCACGGGTCAAAGGGCGGAGATTGTCCTTATTGGCCACACCTTTAACACGCGCAACATAAACCTTGTCAATCTCATTACGAGGGTGAATCATCTCATCCGTAAAATCCCCATCATTGGTCAAAATCAAGACTCCTGATGTATCCCAGTCCAAACGACCCACAGGGTAGATGCGCTCTTTCACATTTGGCAAGAGGTCGACAACCGTCTTGCGACCCTTGTCATCTGTCACACTGGAAATGACACCGCGTGGTTTGTTAAGCAGATAGTAGACCTTTTCTTCGTTGTAGATAGGTTGACCTTCAACTTCGACCTTGTCGCCTGACTTGATGGTCGTTGCTAGTTCACGCACCACTTGGCCATTGACCGTCACCAAGCCTTGCTTGATCAACTCTTCTGCTTTTCTCCTACTGGCCACACCTGCGTGGGCAATATACTTATTGATTCTCATCTTCTTCTATCCTTTCACCAAATAATTGGCTTTCTTGGGCTTGAATCTCAAGCTCATCAATCACTGGTAATTCTTCCAAATGGTTAATTCCCATATAATCTAGGAAATAATCTGTAGTCACATAGAGGTTGGGGCGACCCAACACTTCTTTTTTCCCGTCTTCTCGTATCAAGTCAAAGGCCTGCAACTTTGCCAAGGCCCCACTCGAATTAACCCCACGAATGGCATCAATTTCTATCCGTGTGATGGGTTGCTTGTAGGCAATGATGGACAAGGTCTCAAGGGCAGCCCGAGACAAGCTCTGGTTGATAGGCGCCTTGGAATATTCCTTCAAAATCTCTGCAAATTGAGGCTTGGTCACCAATCTATAAGCGCCCCCTGTCTCAATCAGGGCCAAACTGGAATCTGGGTCCTTTTCATACTTCTGGACTAATTTTTCTAAACTCTGTTGGATGCCTGTCGGTGGCAGAGAGAGGAGTTCAGCTAACTGGCGGACTCTAATCCCATCTTCACCCGCTACAAACAAGAGCGCTTCTATTTTTGCTAAAGTACTCATCTTTCCTCTCTATCAAGTCTAGCTTTGGGCCACTTGACTTTCTTCCTTCTTTTCCATGAGATAAATATCTCCGAAACTTTCCTCTTGCACAAGAATCAGCTCCTGGGTTTTGATTAACTCTAAGGTTGCCAAAAAGAGGGTAATGATCTCTTGGACATTCTGGGCTTCCTTAAACAAATCCTGCAAGCGCAACTGATCTCGTCCAGTCAGGGACTCTTTCACGATAACCATCATGTCCTCAATCTTATACTCATCCCGCAAGATAGTCGTGTGATTTTGTGCAAACTCCTCTTTTTTCTTGGCTAGGATATTTGAAAAAGCCAAAAAGAGGTCAATGGTCGTCTTGTCATGCACAAGCTCCGCATCTTCGTATATCAACTCTGTCGGCGCTTTGGAATAGTGCTGGGCCCGATCTTGGTGCTTGGCTTCCAACTGCTCACCCAAGAGCTTGAACTTGCGGTATTCTTCGATTTGAGAGAGAAGATCCTGCTCCAGGTCATCCTCCAAGTCTGTCACTTCCGCAACCTTTGGCAAGAGCTTGCGACTCTTGATCAGCATGAGCTGACTGGCCATGACCATGTACTCGCCCGTCACTTCCAGACGCATGGCCTGCAGGGTTGAAACATAAGCTAGATACTGTTCGATGACTTCCGTAATGGGCACATCGTAGATATCCATCTGATACTTAGAAACCAGGTGCAAGAGCAAGTCCAGGGGCCCTTCAAAATCTTTTAATTTAATATCCATTATCTATATTTTTCTAAGGTCAGGACTGTTTTTAATCCTAATTTTTTTGCAATTTCGTACAAATCGACCTTGTTTTCAATTTGTCGTAGAATGAACTGTTCCCGTAGGGCTTGGGCTGATAGTGCTGGAAAACCTTTCTCCCTGACAAAAGCTTCTAGCTGACGGAAGGCCCACTGACGAGAATAGGCTTTCCCTGTCCTTTCAAAAAGATAGGTCTGGCCCATCAAGGGTTCTAGCTCTGAAAGCAAGCTCGTGGGAATGGTGACAATCCTCTGTTGGGAAGCCTTCTGGATTCGCAACACCTGAAAGTCCAGATTGATATCCGCAACCTTGAGAGCTAAAATCTCACTCGGCAAGAGTCCCATTTCTAGGATTAAGAGCGCTAGCAAGCGACCCTCTGAATAGTCACTTTCCTGCCAAAAAGAGTCTAGGTCTAACAATTCTGGCTTTTCGGTCTTCTTTTCAGCTTGTTTGGCTAATTCCAAGCGGTAAAAGCTATCCACTTCTCCTTTTTGATAGAGAAAGTAGAGAAATTGGTTACAGGCCGAAATCTTTCGCTTCTGGGCGCTGATTTTTAGATTGGCTAGTTGGGCTTGGTAAATCTTGAGACTGGTCTCAGAAATCCGCTCGCCTACAATGTCTAAAAATTGCTCCAGATCATACTTATAGGACTGCTTGGAATTGGCAGACAAGCCCTGCTTTTCCTCTAAAAAATCTGAAATTCTGTCTCTCATTTGCATCGAATCTCATATTCCTTACTAAAGTCATGCAAGAGGGCATTGACTGCCTTGAGGATAGACTTGCGCGTGATGATCCCTTGGAAAATCCCTGACGCATCCACAACCGGCAAGAAGGACTCATCTACCAGCTTGTGCAAGACCTCCGTAATGGTAAAATCAGGCGAAACAACCGCTACATCCGTTTTGGTCATATGAACAATATCCGTATCCGCCATAATTTCTTGATTCAAGTCATGCTCCATCTGATAAGCCATAATATCTCTGAGCCCAATCGTCCCAACAAACTGTTTTTCATCTGTCACAACAGGAACACGGGTGTAGGTCATCTGACTAAGCAAGAGGGTTGCATGATCCGCATTGTGGGTATCAATTAACACAGCTAGATTTTCAGCAGGGGTCAAAAAAGTTTCTTCTTGCCCCAACAAGAAAGTCTCAAACTCCTTGGCAATCATCGGCTAAACTCCTTGGACAAGCCCGGATACACCTCGTGGTCTCGTGTCAAAAAGTCCACTTTAAAATAACTGTCATCAATCTCCACACGAGCATAGAGACATTCTCTGATAGTCCCACGTGGTTGACTGATAGAACCTGGATTTAGAAAAAGAGTCTTTCCTTCCATCCAAGCATTTGGCACATGCAAGTGACCATAGAGACAGATATCGGCCTCTTCCTCCTGAGCCCAGTAGTCCAACTTTTGAAAGTTGAAATTGATGTCAAACAAGTGACCATGAGTTTGGATAATCTTGGTCGAACCAAGCTCAGTCACCAAACGTTCTGGGTAGCCGGCGTAGAAGTCCATGTTCCCTTTAACAACACGGATTCCCTCCCAGAGTGGAGAATCAGGACGCAATTCAGAATCGCCGTTATGAAAAACGGCGTCAACTTTGCCTACATAGCGATCACGGATTTCTTCCACAATCAAGCTATCGCCATGAGAATCGCTCATTACAATGATGGTTTGCTTTGCCATGATGGAAATACCTCCAAAAGTTTCTTAACAGCTAAGGCACGGTGAGATTGACTATTTTTTTCTTCAAGGGTTAATTCAGCTGAGGACTTGCCTGTCTCTCCTACAAGGAAGAGAGGATCGTAACCAAATCCATTTTCACCCTTAGGTTCAAAGTTAATGTAGCCAGGCCAGTCTGCTTCAACAACCAAGCTTTCCTTGTTTGGGCTGGCTACGACTAGGGTTGTATGGAATTGAGCCGAGCGGTCCTTGAGTTCAAAGACCATGGCCAATTCGTGCAAGAGTTTGGCATTGTTTTCACGGTCAGTAGCTCCCACTCCTGCAAAACGAGCTGACCAGACACCTGGCAAGCCACCAAGGACATCGACTTTGAGACCTGAGTCATCTGCCAAAACCATCTTGCCCGTTAATTGGGAAATGGTTTCTGCCTTGAGACGGGCATTTTCTTCGAAGGTCATGCCTGTTTCTGCTACTTCAGGCAGGTCAGGATAGTCATTAAGATTTTCCACATCGTAGCCTAACTTATCAAAGATAGCTCGAAATTCCTTGGTCTTGCCTTCGTTTCGAGTCGCAATCAATAAGGTTTCTCTGACCTTGCTTGTCTCAAAGAAATCATGAACATTGACCCCTTCTTTAGGCAATTCTACATGCAAGAGTTGCCCATTTTCAACTAAGAGAAAAGCCCCCTGACGTTGGATGACTTCCACATTTCGTCCCATTTCTTGGTTGAGGATATCTACCACAAAAGACAATAAACGGTAGAGAGAACCATAGCGTAAAACAGTAACAGAAACAGGAAAACCTCGATCCTCATCTCGAAATCTTTGGGCAAACTCCAATAGAGGAAAATCCAAGTCATCATCCGTCAATGTCCGGACGCCACCAAAAATACCATAGGACCCGACATACCAGTCCTGTTCATCCTTATATTCATAAATTTTATTTGTCATAATTCTACATGCTCCACATGAATCTCTTTTTCCAGCCATTCTTCACCAATTTGTGCAAAACTTTGGCTGCTAGCTGTTGTGTAAAAACGGTGATGGAGTGGTCCAGCATCGCGACCACGATTGATTTCAAAATAATTAAGTAAGACTGAGATATCTCGTACGCACTCTGCTCCACTATCGATAAGTTGAACCTTGGGCCCCATAACATTTTGAATAATAGGTCTGAGAAGCGGATAATGGGTACAGCCCAAAATCAGGCTATCCACCTTGCCGACCAAGGGACGTAGGGTTTCATAGACCACTTTCTTGGTGACACTGGTTGACAGGGCACCAGACTCAACCAAGGGAGCAAACTTGGGACAGGCCAAGCTCTCCACCTGTAAGTCCGGATCCAGATCGTTGATTTTCTGACGATAGATATCAGATTGTACTGTCATGGGCGTTCCAATCACTCCGATTTTCCCACCTTGGCTGGACTTGATAGCTGCCGAAGCTCCTGGCAAAATCACACCCAAGACAGGAATATCTAGTTGAGCCTTAATTTCTTCCCAGACGACCGCAGTCGCAGTATTACAAGCAATGACAATCATTTTGACATCCTTGGTCAAAAGAAAGTTGACCAACTGCCAAGTATATTCACGAATTTGCTCAGCAGGACGGGGCCCGTAAGGCGCCCGTGCCGAATCTCCAATATAGACGATTTCTTCATGGGGGAGTTGGCGCATGAGCTCGCGCACAACGGTCAAGCCCCCGACACCCGAATCCAAAAAACCAATTGGTCGATTATCCATACAGTCTTCTTTCTAGTCTTTTTTCTGATTGATAGTTCATTATGATTATTGATCCTTATGAACTGAATGACAGCCTAATCAACAACTATCTCTCTTAATCATAATCAAATATCAATAGAATGCAAGGAAAAAGTCTCATCCCTAAACCATAACCAACATAGTGAGAAGTCTGGAACTTTCATCCCAGACTTTTCCTTATTTATTTTTTCTTTTTATTGTTAGCAAGGGCTGCCTTTTGTTGGCGGATGATTTGGTGGTAAACTTGTTGTACCTTAGCTTCGCTTGGTTTTTGACCATTTGCACTCAAAAGAGTACGAACTGCTTCAGCATTCAAACGTGGGTTGTCAGCGAATTCTTTTTCAATTTGCTTACGAACCAAGTACATTCCCCCAAGAGCTCCTCCTAGAAAAGCTAGCACAATCAATACAATTGCTAAAAGTAAATCCATCATTTTTCTCCTGTTTCTTTTTGAGTCTCTTTCATTATACCACAAACTAGCCACCCTGACTAGTTTGTTTTACGCTTTCAGAGATGAGTAAGCTGTAATTAAAGTTGGCTTATCTTTCTAGTCAAAACTAGAAAGAATATAAAAAATACACTCCCTTACTATTCGTTTCCTCCACTTTTTTAATACAAAACAATATCAAATATATATCCTTCTCAAATCCTCTTGACAACACTTCATTAGCTGGTAAAATTAGATTAACAAGACAATATAGAAACAAAAGTTCGCCTCATTAAAAATGAAAGCGCTTTTAATTAATAAAGGAGGTTTCTATGGAAAAAATTTGGAGGGAGAAATCCTGTCGCTACAGTATTCGAAAGCTAACAGTCGGCACAGCCTCTGTTTTGCTTGGAGCGGTTTTTCTAGCTAGTCATACCGTCTCTGCTGATACTATTGAAGTACAGCAAAACGAGCCTGCATTAGAGAAAACTACAGTTAAGACAGACACTATAACGAAAGCAAGTGAATCAACTGAGCATACACAGCCAAACGTGCCAATTGATCATACAAAACCAGTTCTAGCTAATAATAGTTCTTCTGAAAGCAAACCCGCTAATGCTGATGTTACTTCTGCTACAACTAATCAAGCCAGTACTGAGGCTATTGTAAAACCTAATGAAAATAAGGAAACCGAAAAACCAGAACTACCTGTGACAGAACAAAGCAACTATCAGCTAAACTATGATCGACCAACAGCTCCTTCCTATGATGGCTGGGAAAAACAAGCACTCCCAGTTGGGAATGGTGAAATGGGTGCTAAGGTTTTTGGTCTCATTGGCGAGGAGAGAATCCAATACAACGAAAAAACTCTTTGGTCAGGTGGACCGCGTCCCGACAGTACCGACTATAATGGAGGAAACTATCAGGAGCGATATAAGGTCTTGGCAGAGATTCGTAAAGCCCTTGAAGACGGAGATCGCCAAAAAGCCAAACGATTAGCTGAACAAAATCTAGTTGGACCAAACAACGCCCAGTATGGACGTTATCTAGCCTTTGGTGATATCTTCATGGTCTTCAATAACCAGAAAAAGGGGCTGGATACAGTTACAGACTATCACCGTGGTTTGGATATCACAGAAGCCACTACTACAACTTCTTACACCCAAGATAGGACAACCTTCAAACGTGAAACCTTCTCCAGCTATCCTGATGATGTCACCGTGACCCACTTGACCCAAAAAGGGGACAAAAAACTTGATTTTACAGTTTGGAATAGCTTAACAGAAGATTTACTTGCTAACGGAGACTACTCAGCGGAATATTCTCACTACAAGAGTGGCCATGTTACGACAGAACCAAATGGTATCCTACTAAAAGGTACAGTCAAAGATAATGGCCTCCAGTTCGCATCCTATCTAGGAATTAAAACGGACGGAAAAGTTACTGTCCATGAGGATAGTTTAACAATCACAGGAGCTAGCTACGCTACGCTTTTACTCAGTGCCAAGACTAACTTTGCTCAGAATCCAAAAACAAACTATCGCAAAGACATTGACCTCGAAAAAACAGTTAAAGGAATTGTCGAAGCAGCTAGGGGCAAAGACTACGAGACACTTAAAAAGAACCATATCAAAGACTATCAAAGCCTCTTTAACCGCGTCAAACTAAACCTAGGTGGAAGCAATGCTGCTCAAACGACAAAAGAGGCCCTTCAGACCTATAACCCTAGCAAAGGGCAAAAACTGGAAGAACTCTTCTTCCAATACGGACGTTATTTATTGATTAGTTCATCTCGTGATCGGACAGATGCCCTTCCTGCCAACCTACAAGGAGTCTGGAATGCCGTAGATAATCCACCTTGGAACGCTGATTACCACCTCAATGTCAATTTGCAAATGAACTATTGGCCAGCCTACATGAGCAATCTAGCTGAAACAGCCAAGCCAATGATCAATTACATTGACGATATGCGTTACTATGGCCGTATCGCTGCTAAGGAATACGCCGGTATCGAATCCAAAGATGGACAAGAAAATGGATGGCTGGTTCATACACAGGCGACACCATTTGGTTGGACTACTCCTGGTTGGAATTACTATTGGGGTTGGTCGCCAGCAGCTAATGCTTGGATGATGCAGAACGTCTATGACTACTATAAATTCACCAAGGATGAAACTTATCTAAAAGAAAAGATTTATCCAATGCTCAAGGAAACAGCTAAGTTCTGGAACTCCTTCTTACACTATGACCAGGCCAGCGACCGTTGGGTATCTTCTCCATCCTATTCACCTGAACACGGTACTATTACCATTGGAAATACCTTTGACCAATCACTAGTCTGGCAGCTATTCCATGACTACATGGAAGTTGCCAACCATCTGAAAGTCGACCAAGACTTAGTCACAGAGGTCAAGGCTAAATTTGACAAACTAAAACCACTTCATATCAACAATGAGGGACGTATCAAGGAATGGTACGAAGAAGACAGCCCACAATTCACTAATGAAGGCATTGAAAACAACCACCGCCACGTTTCCCATCTGGTAGGTCTCTTCCCAGGTACGCTCTTTAGCAAGGACCAGGCTGAATACTTAGAAGCTGCGCGTGCAACTTTGAACCATCGCGGAGATGGCGGTACTGGTTGGTCTAAGGCCAATAAAATCAACCTCTGGGCTCGTCTATTAGACGGTAACCGTGCCCATCGCTTGCTCGCTGAACAGCTCAAATATTCAACTCTAGAAAACCTTTGGGATACGCACGCACCTTTCCAAATCGATGGAAACTTTGGAGCAACCAGTGGAATTGCAGAAATGCTTCTTCAATCACACACTGGCTACATTGCACCATTGCCAGCCCTTCCAGATGCTTGGAAAGACGGTCAGGTTTCTGGTCTGGTTGCTCGCGGTAACTTTGAAGTCAGCATGAAGTGGAAAGATAAAAACCTGCAAAGCTTGTCCTTCCTTTCAAATGTCGGTGGAGACCTAGTTGTAGATTATCCAAATATCGAAGCCAGTCAGGTTAAGGTTAATGGTAAATCTGTCAAAGCAACTATTCTTAAAGATGGCCGCATTCAACTGGCAACACAAAAAGGTGATATCATTACCTTTGAACATTTCCCTGGTCGTGTAACCAGTCTGACAGCAGTTAGACAAAATGGAGTCACTGCCGAACTCACCTTCAACCAAGTAGAAGGTGCTACCCACTATGTTATCCAAAGACAAGTGAAAGACGAATCTGGCCAAACCTCTGCAAGCAGAGAATTTGTGACCAATCAAACCCATTTTATCGACCGCTCACTCGACCCTCAACTCGCCTACACTTATACTGTTAAGGCTATGCTGGGTAATGTTTCTACACAGGTATCCGAAAAGGCCAATGTCGAAACCTATAACCAATTGATGGATGACCGTGATAGCCGAATCCAATACGGTTCTGCATTTGGAAACTGGGCAGACTCAGAATTATTTGGAGGAACAGAGAAGTTTGCCGACCTTTCACTAGGTAACTATACAGATAAAGATGCGACAGCAACCATTCCTTTCAATGGTGTTGGCATTGAAATCTATGGTCTCAAATCATCTCAATTGGGAATCGCTGAAGTCAAGATCGATGGTAAATCAGTCGGTGAACTGGACTTCTATACTGCAGGTGCAACTGAAAAAGGTAGCCTTATCGGTCGCTTCACAGGATTGTCAGATGGTGCTCATGTGATGACTATCACTGTAAAACAAGAGCATAAACACCGTGGCAGTGAGCGCTCCAAAATTTCCTTAGACTACTTTAAAGTTTTACCGGGACAAGGAACAACCATTGAAAAAATGGATGACCGCGACCCTCGCATTCAATACGGATCTCAATTCAAAGATTGGAGCGATACTGAATTATATAAGAGCACAGAAAAATATGCGGACATCAATAACGCCGACCCAAGTACTGCTTCAGAAGCTCAAGCAACCATTCCATTTACTGGAACAGGTATTCGAATTTACGGACTCAAAACATCCGCTCTCGGAAAAGCTCTCGTGACACTAGATGGCAAAGACATGCCAAGTCTAGACTTCTACACAGCTGGAGCTACCCAAAAGGCAACCTTAATTGGAGAATTTACTAATCTGACCGATGGTAATCATATTTTGACATTGAAAGTTGATCAAAATTCACCAGCAGGTCGCAAGAAAATTTCTCTAGATTCATTTGATATCATCAAAGCCCCTGCTGTTGGTATAGATAGTCCAAGTATCGCACCACTTAAGGAAGGGGATAAAAACATCTCTTTAACTCTTCCAGCTGGAGATTGGGAAGCCATCGCTGTGACCTTCCCAGGCATCAAAGATCCACTCGTTTTACGCAGGATAGACGATAATCATCTAGTTACGACTGGAGATCAGACTGTCTTATCAATTCAGGATAATCGGGTACAAATCCCTATCCCTGACGAAACCAATCGAAAAATTGGAAATGCGATAGAAGCTTATTCTATCCAGGGAAATACAACAAGCAGTCCTGTCGTAGCTGTCTTTACCAAAAAGGATGAGAAGAAGATTGAGAATCAGCAGCCAACTACAAGCAAGGGAGATGACCCTGCTCCTATTGTAGAAATTCCTGAATACACTAAGCCTATCGGTACAGCTGGACAGGAACAACCGCCTGTAGTAAATATTCCGGAGTATACTAAACCTATCGGCACAGCAGGACTAGAACAACCGCCTGTAGTAAACATTCCTGAGTACACTAAACCTATCGGAACAGCGGGACAAGAACAGCCACCTACCGTTTCTATTCCTGAGTACACTGAGCCTATCGGCACAGCGGGACAAGAACAACCGCCTACTGTTTCTATCCCTGAATACACTCAACCTATCGGAACGGCTGGACAGGAACAACCGCCTGTAGTAAATATTCCTGAGTACACTCAACCTATCGGCACAGCTGGACTAGAACAACCGCCTACTGTTTCTATCCCTGAGTACACTCAACCTGTCGGGACAGCGGGACAAGAACAAGCTCCTACTGTTTCTGTTCCTGAATATAAACTTCGTGTCTTAAAGGATGAAAAGACTAAAGTTGAAATTATTGGAGGAGCGACTGACTTAGAGGGAATTTCTCACATTTCTAGCAGACGTGTATTAGCTCAAGAACTATTTGGTAAGACCTATGATGCTTACGATCTTCACCTTAAAAATCCAACAGACCAGAGTTTACAACCAAAAGGAGCTGTCTTGGTCCGCTTGCCTATTCCCTCAGCTGTCGAAAATGTCTACTACCTAACTCCATCAAAAGAGTTACAGCCACTCGATTTTACTATTCGCGAGGGAATGGCAGAATTTACGACTAGTCATTTCAGCACCTATGCAGTCGTTTATCGAGCTAATGGAGCATCAACTACTGCAGAGCAAAAACCAAGTGAAACAGATATCAAACCATTAGCCAATAGCTCTGAGCAAGTTTCATCTAGTCCAGGACTTGCTCAATCGGCCAATTATTCTCCTAAAGAACAACTTCCAGCTACTGGTGAAACGTCTAGTCCACTACTATTCTTGTCAGGATTGAGTTTAGTCCTAACAGCAACTTTTCTACTTAAGAGCAAGAAGGATGAGTCCAACTAACTTTTAAGCACACAAAAACCAGGATGAAGATAAGCTTCATCCTGGTTTTTGATTAAAATCAAACATGTTTATCTTAGATGCTAAAAAGGAAACATCAGAACATGGATTCATCTGTCTAATTCTGCCTATTCTTATCCGAATGCGTTAGCTCTCCGTATATTATCCTCAATCCCTTTTATCTCGTATCCCTACCATGATATCTGTATATAAAACATCATTTATCTTACTTGAAATATAAAATACAGGTGTAGATTCTTCTAAGTCATTGTCAAGCAATAATTTGGTTAGCACGTATATCCCCTTATCAAAGTCAACAGCTTCCTCTCCAGTAACTCTTACTCCTGCCATTCGAGGAACCAAAAAATAACTGTTATAGGCTGTCCCCTCCATTATCTCTTCTTTTCCTAGATAATCCTCATGAACGGGAAGATAGACTGTGATGTTGTATGTTCCATCTTCCAATTCTCCGATATGGGGGCATGAGTAAAATGGATTGCTTTTAGGTGTATATCCTGCCGCTACAGCTGTTTGAATCATATCTTGAAAGGCTACTGCAATCTCATCACCGACAATATTATAGTTCACACTCAAGACATTACTTATCATTAAGGATTGATTCATACCATATGTAATTTCTGCCATTTTACTTCTCCACTGGGATAATCAAATCCACAAACAAATCATCATAAACTGGAATCAAGACTAGGTATAACTTATCCTGCAACTCCCAACCATGATCACGAATATAAGCTTTCATCTCCTCAATTGTTTCATCCAAGCTACCATCAAATAGAACCCGCTTGCTAATTCCTTCTATATCTAGAGATGCCTGATAATCCAGTTGACTTGTTGGCTCTGCTTCAGATATAACTGGAATATAGACTCCCACATCTTGCTTTTCTTCGTTAAATTGAGTTGGAGTCATCTCAAAAACGGTAGGGCCATCTTTATAAATACCATCAGTATAGGGAAGGAGTTCTGTATGAACAAATAACTCCAATAGTTCGTCCGCTTGAATCTGGACCTGGTCTGTCATCAAATGGCTCATATGTAGCTGTATTTCTTTAATCATGTTTCTTTTCCTTTTTAAATCTATTTTTATCAAATTCTTTATTTTGAATCAAATCCGAAGACACTTCTATATGCTTAATTGGTCTTATTTCCTTAACATCATGACGGTGTTGGTAGGCATAAATAATATAAAACCAAGGTAAGTACACAGCTTGTCCAAAAGCCATTGATAATAAAGACGCTCCCCATCCCCAAAAATATTCATATCCAAACATCGCTAAAAATATACAGACACACGATAAAATAAGTGGAGGAGCGAGTAAAAAATTAACCATAAATTTGCTGGCTTTCTGTGAGATAATTTCTTCAGAGTCTAAATTGACCAAGCAGCTCATGACGGCTATTACAATAATGGATTGTATAAGAGGAAGGGATAGCTTTAATCCAATAAAATTATGGTCCCCACTCATAGCACCAAAACCAATAATGATATAAATATGACCAGTCAGATACATGAGATAGGTTCCAAAACTGGTTAATATCCCTCGCTTAAGATCCAAAAGAAAAACTAGATTTAATACCCAAACAATAATTCCTGTAATAATCAAGCCTTGATACAAAGAGGGATTGTTGAGCACCTCTAATCCTCCTGCAAAAAACGCCAAAAAGGATATAGGATATAAAATAAAAATCCCATTTAATACCCCCCAAAGAGGAACCGGTCCCTTTATTCTACTTCTTTGAAATTCAAATGTTTTTTTAATTCGTTCCAGTATCATTTAAACCATCCTCTCATGCCCTTTATCAGGCTATTGACACCTTTTTTAAGGTTACCCGTAATATTAAACTTTTTATCGGCCCAGTTTAAAGTACCTACCGCTACTGCAGATGCTGCGATTGCACCTAAGCCAGTTAACCAAACAGGAGCAGTAGCAACACCTAGCGCACCCGCTGCTAAAGCGCCTACAACTGCAGCTCCAGCACTCGCTGCTCCTGTTGCCGCAACAGTAGTTCCCGCTGCCTTAGCCGCATCTATCACAAAACCTGTCGCCACACTAGCATTAACTTCATTTCCTCTTAGACCTTGACGTTTGGCCTCTTGTTTATTATCGTGGATTTTCGAAAAAGTATCAACCACATCTAAAGCAACACCAACAACTGCAGATCCTTTTAAAAACTTACCAAACTTCGAAGCGGATTTAAAACCTTCTTTGTAATTTTTAAAGCTATCTGTAGCAGACTCAACTAAGCCTTTTCCTCCACCAGCTTTACTAGATTTCCAGACATTTTTTAAAGCGCCTTTAAAAGTCACTTCTTTGATGAATTCTTCTTTTAACAAACTATTTGTTGTTTTTACTAGACTTTCTCCAACTTTAACGATTTTGTGGACCATCTTAGTATTTTCATCAAAAGTAGCTAGAACATTCCTTAATCCCTCATTATAACGTGTATTACCAAGCTTCGCAAATAAAGACTCAAACGCTTTAGTAGGCTTACCACTACTATACAGAGCTATAGCATAGGATTTATTCTGATTAAGTTTCTTATTAAGCTTCAAAAATTCATCTAATTTATTCCAAAATAAAGTCGTATCCTTGTAAACAATTACATTCCCGAATCTATCTTTCTTAAAACGATAAGCAGCATATAAAGCTGGCAAAATAGATTTTAAATATTTTTTATAGCCTTTACTATTTTTATATAAATCACTTGTTGTGACGTTTTTATAAACATTAAATAATGCATCTATTAGGTCTTTATTTTCAGCTATCGTACCACTATACTTAGACTCAGCAAGCTGTTTTGCGAGAGCATTTTGGTACTTCACAGCTTTGGAATTACTATGGATAGCTGAGTGTATCTCTGAAACTGAATTTTTAAACCAAGTTCGATTATAATAATTTCTCGATGCGGTGTTCCCATATGGAAGAGGAGCATAACCTGATAGGGTAGCAATTTCACTATTTTGCATATCTATAAGGTCAAAGGTATCTGTCTTTAAAAGAACACTATTAAAAGCTTCCATGTTCTTTATGGTATCATCTAAACTTTTGACTGCTTGACTATAGCTCGCCTTCACACTATCCAAACTAGGATTCGTTAACGTTAGGATATCGCTAATCCCTGCATAGATATTTTTCGTCTTACTGGAACTGCTCTTCAATCCCTCGATCGGATCTTTCATCCGTTGCTTGATGCGTTCTAGATATTCTGTCTTAATAATCGCACTGTTGTCAGTCTCTGACACCATGTCTTGAAAGAGCTTCACAAGTTCATCATAGCGACTGACAATGCTATCTAGGGCATTGACATAGTTATCAACCAGTGGTATCTGATAGTTGGTCACTTTCTGGTTAATGGCATCCTTCACTGCGCCTTTGAGGCTATCGGTTGAAACGACCTCTGATAGACGGCTTCTCGAAACAGATAGCTGCTCCTTGATACTATTTACCGAAATAACTAACAACTCTTTTTGAACTCGAACTTCGGATACATCAATCTTCATTCACTTCCTCCTCTGAGTAAACACTGGAAATCAACCCTGCGTCTAGATAGTCCTTACGCAGAGCTTCTTGGCAGTAGTGTTCATCCACGGTATCCGAATACCCTTCTGATACTACTCTCTTGATCAAGAGATTGCTTAAAAACAAGGGGGAGGTGTCAAAGCGTAATCCAAATGGATAGCCATGACCGATGTAGTCCATATAATGACCATTATCCAAATCAACTCGACGACCTGAAAGAACTACAAAAAAGTCCATCTGCTCGCTTGTACTCCTTGTTCCTATCTCTAAATCTACTTTTTCTATATGTTATTTAACTTTAAGTGAGGGTATTTAATATTTTTTTGTTCCTTCTCAAAAAGCTGTTGAGCGCTTTTTTCTTGGTCATCAATATACCCCTCAAACCAAACTTTACTTATATCTTCTTTGTTAAAAAAATAACATTGATTATCCGTATTTCCATTTGGATATAAACATGCCGAATAATCGAAATAACCAATTGTCCCTTGATTATTATAGAGTGGAAAACGAGATAAAATCATTAACTTCACTTCTCCGTTATGAAGTTGAATCACACTTCCGATTGGCAATATTTTATCATTCATTATTAACTCTCCTTATTACTTAATTCTTTGTATAACTGTCTCAATATCATGCTGCGTTTAATCAATTTGGTATTTAAAATAGTGTATACGATAAAATATGATGATAAAGTTAATACAAGACTAAT
>NZ_NGVM01000139.1:0-468 GCF_002238115.1 Streptococcus sp. KR
CACCATCATTCATTCTGATCAAATGAACACCAAGGGTTGCCCGGCCGGTTTGAGAAACATCTTCAACACTGAATCGGATCATGACACCCTGATCAGTGATCAGCATAATATCCTCTTCACCGTTAACAGTTGTCAATCCGGAAAGTGGCCCATTCTTTTCAGTAATGTTGGCAGTCTTGATACCCTTACCACCACGACCTTTAATTGGGTATTCGGCAGCTGGAGTTCGTTTACCATATCCGTTTTCAGAAATGATAAAGACTTCGCTGTCGGGTTTCAAGATATCAGAACCAACGACGTAATCATTTTCACGTAATCTGACACCCCGGACACCGGTTGCGGAACGTCCCATTGAACGAACATCGGCAGCGTTAAAGCTGACCGCATATCCACGATGGGTTCCAATAATAATGTTTTGATCTTTATCAGCAATCAAAACGTTGCTGACTTGATCGCCATCTTTAAGGT
>NZ_NGVM01000140.1:0-464 GCF_002238115.1 Streptococcus sp. KR
GTTTCAACTGCAGATGGTAAAAAGCATGATATTTCTCGTATCCATCGAAAATTCGAGATTCTTAATCAAGGGAAGACAGGATTGAATGATGTCTATGTCTTGAATGATCCAACAGAAGGATTCGTAGTAGCTCGTAACGATGGAGCTGGTGGATCAGCAGACTACATGAATTTCTTGGTTACGGATACCTACTACTACAATGTGGATGGGAAAGAAGTAACCTTCCAAGCAAGTGAAAAGACTCCTGCAACCCTGACCTATTCTTCACTCAATCACAATCGTATTGGTTGGGAAGGTGCGAAAGCCATCAACGGAACTCACGTTGAAATTAACGGCTCCACTGTTACAGAAAACAAAGATTATGGCTATGTCTATGCGGAAGACTATAACCGTCAGGAGGATGTGGGGCATCTTTGGGATACATCTGACTCACCTTACCAATACAAGGGCGCTGCACTTGGTGT
>NZ_NGVM01000141.1:0-463 GCF_002238115.1 Streptococcus sp. KR
GGTCGTTTGAGAATCAATTTTCTGGGTGTACGTAAAATCACCACTAATTGTATCATGATCTTCAACATTACTATTAAACGTGAACGTCACTTTACCATCTGTTGTGATACTATAAGCTCCATAATCCCCAAGCTGACCATGTCTTGCACTGTATGTAATATTCTTAGGCAGCTGAAAAGTATAATAATCACCACTCTTCAATTGATAGTTATTCTTTAGCTTATTTGGAATTGACCAATTATAATGCAACGAAATATTGGTATCTGAAGTAACCTGATTCGGAGCCACAGGTTGATTGCTTTCATCAGTAAATGAAACATCAGCATTATCAATAATGCTATGATTAGCCGAATCTGGTAAAACGGTACTAATATCTGTACCAGTTGTTGCTGCCCGCGCAGTTGTTTGAAAGAATGGTGTTACTAACTGAAAAATTAGTATAAACGCCATTAAGACAGTGTAT
>NZ_NGVM01000142.1:0-462 GCF_002238115.1 Streptococcus sp. KR
GATTGGAACCACATGGTTATTAATGAGATCAAGAACCGGCTTGATGAACAAGGTAAACGGCAAGCCGAGAAGTGAAACGACTGCTGGAATCAATCCACCAAGGAACATGGTTCCCATCAAAAGTCCGTGCAATGGGTTCAAAACATCAGGTAAGGCAAGCACACCCAACTTAATCAGGTTACCTAAACCACCCAAGATATTCTTAAACATGACAGGAATTTGTGAGAACAGGAACTTGATACCATTCTTAAACAATTGTGCGAGTCCTTGGAACAACAGTGACATGCCACTCTTGAACAAGTTAAGTGTCAAATCAGTCAACCCTTTGGTGATTAAACCAATGAGTGCCAATGGCATCAACAATGATGCAAGTACGGCAGCCCCAAGACCGAGAGCCAAACGACCTAAGTCATTTAAGAGATCCCCGGCAATGTTTCCAAGACCTTTGAAGCCGTTAAACAA
>NZ_NGVM01000143.1:0-461 GCF_002238115.1 Streptococcus sp. KR
GGAACATAACCGTAATTTGCGTTGTCGTCGTCTATTGCTGACATTTTGATTCCTTCTTTCTTTTCAAATCCGCCTTTAAAGGCTGAGGTTTATGTACGAAAGGATTGCTCCTTTCAAAATGATTAGCCAAACATGTTTCGCAGTTCTTTATCAACTTCACGTTGATTTTTCACGACGATAATTTCTGGCTTTCGTTTCTTTTTGTCTAATCCATATTTAGCAGCCTCAAATTTCATAATTGACTCATTTGTGTCCCTAATGTTTTTTAAGACTTCTAAGACATTTTTACTTTCGTCCTTCTTGTTCTTCAATTCTTGTGCATAGGCATTAGCCCTAATCATTGCTTTTCTAACTCGTTGATCATCGGCGTAATTAGTGTGTACGGTTCGATCAACGTGAACTTTATGGCTAACTTGCTTTGGTTTAAATAAATTTCCAAGCCATTTAAATACTTTATGAAT
>NZ_NGVM01000144.1:0-459 GCF_002238115.1 Streptococcus sp. KR
TTTTAATGGATCCAGAAAGCTATTTAAGAGGGCAAAGAAAATACCTTTCTAAGAACCAGTTTTTATCAGGAGATATTCTCAACAAGATAGAAGTAGTTCAACTATTAGTGGAGGAAAACAACCAAGAATATGATTGGAACCATGCTTTAGATTTGTTAGAATCTGTTCGCCCTCCAAGGATTCATCTGGCAGATATTGAGTTTAAAATAGGGTCACGTTGGATTCCTCAATCCGTTTATGGTAAATTTGCCTTTGAATGTTTTACCAATCATGAATTTGAATTGTCTTCGCCAGATGTTGAACAAGTCATTGAAGTGAATCCTGTCGATGGCCAGGTTCATTTAAGGACATCATTTGCTTATCGCTATCCAAGTGCTAAAGATAGTAGTCTTGGAGTTAGTGGGTCACGTTATGATACAGGAAGAAAGATTTTTGAGAATTTACTTAATTCGAACCAAC
>NZ_NGVM01000145.1:0-454 GCF_002238115.1 Streptococcus sp. KR
TTACTAAACTCTTAAGAGTTAAACGTTCTGTTTCATACTTTGGATTGAGTTCATCGAAAAATTCATTGGCAAGACCGCCCCAGCCGACATACTTAGCTAGTAGCTCTTGTTCTTCTGGACTTGCTTGTCGTCCCTCTTTTTCTAATCTTTTAACAAGATCAATTGCGGCGATATTCGTTTCAATCTTTTCTCGATTTGTCTTAGGATAAAAGTCCTCTAAATCATCTGGAAAAACAAAATCTTGAACAGGGACATCCGTCTCTTCTATGCCTACAATAAGCGTTTCTGTTTCCTTATCCTTTTCATTTTCTTCTTCCAGGTAGGAAAACAAATCTATTTCCTGACTTTCACTTGATGAATCAATCTCAATCTCTGAATCTTCTTTCTCAAGTTCTACACGAGACAATACTTGTTCAATCTCTTCCAAACTGTTCAAGTATAAGATAGGATTCTC
>NZ_NGVM01000146.1:0-454 GCF_002238115.1 Streptococcus sp. KR
GGAGTCATTCGAAAACTTGGTTTGCTTTCCCTGGTTTCCACAAGTATCATAATCGTAAGGACAACAATTCGGGAGGCACATCATGGCATACATCGACGTCAAACACGTTTCCAAAATCTACGGTAGCGGTGAACAGGAAGTCCGCGCCAATGACGATATCAATTTTGAAATAAAAAAAGGCGAACTCACCATTATCGTAGGCGCTTCCGGGGCAGGCAAGTCAACGCTGCTTAACATCTTAGGCGGCATGGACACCCCAACAAAGGGTGACGTCATCATCAATGGCAAAATTATTGCCAACGACTCACCCAAACAATTAACAACTTATCGCCGACTCTCCGTGGGCTTTGTCTTTCAGTTTTATAACTTGATTCCAAACTTAACGGCCTTGGAAAACGTTGAACTGGCATCCCAAATTTCACCAGATTCACTTGATGTGCCTGAAGTCATGAAA
>NZ_NGVM01000147.1:0-452 GCF_002238115.1 Streptococcus sp. KR
ATACTACTCGAAAAATATTCACAACCTATCTAAATAACCGTTTCCAAAAGCTCTCTCTCGTTTCATCAGAGGGCTTTTCATTTTGCTTGCTTATATTTGTATCTGAATCATTGCTATCTCCCTTAGAACGCATATTAGGGCTTTGTGTGGTGTCATTCTTGATATTTTGTTCTGACTTTTGATTTTCAAGTAATTTCTGACTGCTTAAATTTAATTGTTGTTGTTGATCTAATAATTTTTGAAATCTGTCTATCTCTTTATTCTTTTGTTCCAATTCATTTTTTAAGACTGATATTAATTCTTTATCACTTAAATTAGAATCGTTTTTTTGTTCGTTCATAGAATGAACGTCACTACTCTTAATGCCTTTAATTATGCGTGCTTTCTGCTGTTCACTAAAGAGTAAGGCTCGACCGTTCTTTGAATATTCATGAATATTATTGTCTCGAATA
>NZ_NGVM01000148.1:0-448 GCF_002238115.1 Streptococcus sp. KR
GCTTGTTTTCGCTTTTGAAAAGCTGCTTCATAATTTACATCATTACCTCCTTGATGATTTCCAAATAAGGCCGCAATTTTATCTGGATCTTCTTGATTTTCTGATTTACTTTCTAATGGTTGATTAAAATTCCAATCTTTTGTCATTCACTCATTTCATCCTTTCTAAATTCAGAATCATCGAATTGTCTTTCTTTACCAAAGGCATGGTCAAGAGCTTCTTCAAAACTCATGTGACTAGTGCTTTGACGCCTTTTGAACGTCGCAAACATCGCTGTCTCCAGTTGCTCTTTGTAAGCAGCTAGTTTTTCTGTCTCTCTTGCTACCTTACTTTCTTGCCTAGTGACCTTTTCTTCTAAGCGTTCAATAATGGTCATATACTATCCTCCTTCATTCTAATATTAGCTAAAACATCTTGATTTTGTTATCACAATTCTAAACATTGAGAG
>NZ_NGVM01000014.1:0-76960 GCF_002238115.1 Streptococcus sp. KR
TAGTACCAAGTTGAACCATCTTTCACCCAACCAGTTGCCATAGCTCCTGATGAACGGAGATAGTACCACTTGTTACCAAGATATTGCCAGCCTGTTTTCATATCGCCATTTTCAGCATCTAAATAGTACCAAGTTGAGCCTTCCTGATACCAGCCAGTCGCCATAGCTCCTGATGAACGGAGATAGTACCACTTATTGCCAAGTTGTTTCCAACCAGTTTGCATGATACCAGTTTCTGGGTCTAGGTAATACCACGGAGCAGGTTTGCTTCTATCAATGCCAAAAGTAACATGGAAATCTTGAGTCCAACCCTTAGCAACTTCACCAATTGGTAGTGGATTGTAAGAATCATCGCCAGAAATTCCTAGCTTATTTAAATAATACCAATTGCCGTCTTCATAAGTCCAGCCTGTCTTTACAGCATAATGATTATCAAAATAATAAGTTCTCTTTTCAGCAGATGGAGCATATTGTTCACCGTATACTTTTCCTGTATTTTCAGACGTTTTTGCCTCTAGTACTTGTTTATCTGTTTGTTCTAGCAAAGCACCATCTTGTCCAAAATAGTACCACTTCTCCTGAAGGCCAATTTCTACGACTGGACGATTATTAAATAAATTATCACGATAACCTGTTCCATGAATTTCTACGTATTGCCATCCAACTACCATTTCTCCTTTATCACCAAAATAGTAAGTTTTACCGTCTATTTTATGCCAATAGATTGCTTTATGATCATCTTTTACATAATATTTTCTATTATCCTTATCAACAAATTGGCCACCTGTGGTATCCGCAAATACAGTATTTGTAGCTAGCAAACCAAAGAAAAATGCTGTTAGTCCAACTTGCATCATTTTTTTCAAAAGCTTCATTTGTATCTCCTCCAATATTAAATCCACTCACCAGATGAAGCAAAGTTATAAACTTTACCATCGATAGTTTGGCTACCTGTAACCATTGCTCCAGAGGAATTGAGATAATACCAGTTTCCTCCTACTTTTGTCCAACCTGTCTTCATATCTCCATTACTTGCATTTAGATAGTACCAAGTTGAACCATCTTTCACCCAACCAGTTGCCATAGCTCCTGATGAACGGAGATAGTACCACTTGTTACCAAGGTATTGCCATCCCGTTTTCATATCACCATTTTCAGCATCTAAATAGTACCAAGTTGAGCCTTCTTGATACCAGCCAGTCGCCATAGCTCCTGATGAACGGAGATAGTACCACTTATTGCCAAGTTGTTTCCAACCAGTTTGCATGATACCAGTTGTTGGATCTAGATAGTACCAAGCTGAACCATCATTTATCCAACCTGTACGTATTTCACCACCAATATAGTCTTCTCCATTAATTTCTGTTTTAGCTAGATAATACCAGTTAGACTGGTCATAAAGCCAACCTGTCTTTAAAGAATGATCTTGATTAAAGTAATAGTTCGTGTAAAAACTCTTCTCTTCTTTATCTTCCGGATTTGTACGTTTTTCCCCATACTTTCTTCCAACGCTGTCTTTAGTTTTAACCTCTAATGCTTCCCAACCAACAAACTCTTGTAGCACTCCATTTTTATCGAAATAGTACCACTCTGACTTTGGAAAACCTTCTAATCTGATACCATTTGGGTAAGGACCAATTGTACTACCTTTAGATGGAAACGGAATATATTGCCAGCCGACCACCATCTCTCCAGATAAAGGATCAAAATAATAGTACTTCCCATCAATCACTCGCCAGTAGGTTTCTTTTAGTTCCCCCTTCTTGTAGTAGGTTCTACCATTTTCTTGGACAAATTGCCAACCTTCTGAATCAGCATCATCCGCCAATACTGCACTTGTCGCTAGCAAACCAAAGAAAAAGACTGCTAATGCGATTTGCATCAATTTTTTTATTATTTTCATTAGACCTATCCTCCATAACTGATTATAGCAAAGACCAAACCGCATGTCAATATATAGAAAATCCCTCAAAAAAAGCAGTTACATAACCGCAACTGCTCTCTATTCTTGCATGGTGTAACCAACACCACGAACGGTTTTAATGTAGCTTTTTTGACCTTTTACATCAAGCTTGCTACGTAGATAACGGATATAGACATCCACGATATTGGTTTCGGTCGCACTTTCATACTTCCAGACACTTTCCAACAACTGCTCACGAGTCAGGACTTTCTTGCTTCCCATAAGAGTAGCCAAAAGGTCATACTCACGACGAGTCAGAGCAATCATTTCCTCGCCACGATAAACTGTGTGATGCTCTACATCCATACGCAGATTGCGATAAGACGTTGGAACCTTCATCTGACTACAATGTTGGTCGATAAAGTCCCGACCTCGGAAAATCGCTGAAATACGAGCCACCAAATTATCAATAATAACCGGCTTATAGATGTAAGAAACGGCAAAGCGTTGGATTATCTCAATCTGATCTTGCAAGTCTTCGCGATGGTCCAAGACCATGATGACTGAGGCTGGCTTAGTCCGACTCAGCTTGTCTGCAAAATCCTGGGCCGTCATATCCCCCAGATGAGCATTCAATAAAATCAAGTCATAGTCTGTCTGAAGAGCAACGGAGAGGGCTTTTTGCCCCTCCTCAACCTGATCAACTCGGTATTGCTCTTTTTGGAGTTCCAAACTTAAAAAATGAGCTAGATTTCGTTCTTTCTCAAGTAATAAAATCCGTTTCCCCATGGCAGACCTACTTATTTTTCGTCATACCAAGAGTAGTGGAAGGTTCCTTCTTTGTCTTTACGTTGGTAAGTGTGGGCACCAAAGTAGTCACGTTGCGCTTGGATCAAGTTAGCTGGAAGGTCAGCTGAACGGTAGCTATCAAAGTAAGTAATAGCTGCTGAGAAAGTTGGCACTGGCACACCAGCTTGAACAGCAAGAGCTACGATATCACGCACTGCTTGTTGATACTTAGTAGTAACATCCAGGAAGTACTCATCCAAAAGAAGGTTAGCAAGGTCTGCATCACGGTTGTAAGCATCTGTAATCTTTTGCAAGAAACGAGAACGGATGATACAGCCATCGCGCCAGATAGATGCGATATCTGCAAATGGCAAGTTCCAGTTGTTTTCTTTAGAAGCTACACGCAATTGCGCAAAACCTTGTGCGTATGAAATGATTTTTGAGAAGTAAAGGGCTTGACGGATTTTTTCAATCAACTCAGCCTTGTCTCCTTCAAATTTGAAGGCAGCTGGTTTTGGAAGAACCTTGCTTGCATGCACACGTTCTTCTTTGTAAGTTGAAATGTAACGTGCAAATACTGACTCAGTGATGAGTGACAATGGCACACCAAGGTCAAGAGATGATTGGCTAGTCCATTTACCAGTTCCCTTATTACCTGCAGCATCAAGGATGTAGTCTACGATTGGTCCATCTTGGCCTTCATCGTCTTTACGACTCAAGATATCAGCTGTGATTTCGATCAAGTAGCTGTCCAATTCACCCTTGTTCCACTCAGTAAAGATTTCAGCCATATCTTCTGCAGAAAGGCCTAGCAAGTGTTGCATCAAGTCATAGCTTTCTGCAATCAATTGCATGTCACCATACTCGATACCGTTGTGGACCATTTTCACATAGTGACCAGCTCCATCAGGACCGATGTAAGTCACACATGGTTTGCCATCTTCTGGTGCTTTAGCTGAGATTTCTTCAAGAACATCCGCAACCAATTCGTAGGCCTCTTTTTGTCCACCAGGCATGATAGAAGGACCTTCAAGGGCACCTTTTTCACCACCAGAAACCCCAGTACCGATAAAGTTGATACCTGAGTTTGCCAGTTCTTCATTACGACGGATTGTATCTTTGTAGAAAGTGTTTCCTCCGTCGATCAAGATATCACCCTTGTCAAGGTGTGGAAGAAGGGCTTGAATTGTAGCATCTGTACCAGGTCCAGCTTGAACCATGAGCATGATACGACGAGGTTTTTCGATTGAGTTTACAAAACTTTCAACGTCATAGCTTGGTACAAAGTTCTTTTCAGGATGGCAAGCAATTACATCTTCAGTTTTTTCTTTACTACGGTTGTAAATAGCAACTGTGTAACCACGAGATTCAATATTAAGGGCAAGGTTACGACCCATTACGGCCATACCTACGACACCAAAGTTAGCTTTTGTCATTTGACACTCCTCTTGTTTAATTTGTTTTATTTTATCATTTTTACTTTTGAAAAGAAAGAATTTTGTAACGACTGCTTAGTAGTCCAAAGCATCCGCATGTCCAGAACCATTTCCAACAAAGTATCCTGTCTTACAGTTAAGGGTAAAAAGATAGGTTCCATCTGGCTTGTAGAGGTTGTAATAACCATTGCCATTAACGATATTAACACGTTCAAGGATATATTGGTTACCAGTGATATAACCACGTGAGCGTGAAGTTGCTAGGATTTTTTCCAAGACACCATCCGCGAAATCCCAGGCAGAATTATTGCTATCATCAACAGCTGATTGATTGAACGGCACACGACTCGAAGCTCTCTGGAGGTCAACTCCAGAACTTGATAAACCACCATGGCTATCATCACGTGCAGAAACCGAACTATTTGTTGAGGCGCTTGAAGATGGACTTGTGTTGTCTGTAGTGCTCTCTGTTGATGAACTTGAACTTTCTTGACTTGAGCTTGAGCTAGAACTTGAAGCACTTGTTTGTTGACTCTTACCTAGACTGATAGCCTTATCTAGCACTTTATCAATCTCCGTATTTCCAGTTTTAATATCTGTAAATTTAGCATCTGATTTAGCTTTAGCGTTAGTGTCCAAAACTCCATCTACAATAGCTGGCTTATCAAATTGAGCATTGACATCTTGAATGGCCTTGATTTGAGTTGCTAGACTATCATACTTAGATTTTGCAAGCGTATATTCACGACTACCTTCTAGCTTATCAAGCAAGGTTTTAAGTTGACTCAGTTTATCAAACTGGCTATTCTTCAAAGCCGTTTTGTTGCTATCTGTATAGAAGGCATCATATAAATTATTGAATTCTTCCACATCTGACTGCGTATTTGTAGTTGATTGAGAAGTTTGGATTTCCTTGGTCGAACGAGCCACCTGACGATAAATATAATAACCAGTTCCAAGGATAAGAACCACTAAGGCTGCTAGAATACCGTAAAGCACCCATTTCTTCTTACTTTTTCCATCTTCACTATCTGTGACTCGATAAAGTGTTGGAATATCTTCAGTCTCAGAGGCTTCAACAAGAGGAGTTTCTGAAACTCGTGTTAATTCTAAATCATCAAACTGACTCAATTCATCTTCTGGAGCTGGAGAAGTTACTCCTGTTTCCTCACGAAGCTCTTGAAGTAAATTATCCAGAGTCTGAGTCTCCTCTATCTCTTCTATCCCTTCTTTTTCAACTAAATCATCCTTGCTAAACTGACGCGTTTCAAACTTATCTGCCTCAATTTCATCTTTATGTTGTTTCACATACTTGTCCAAGATAGAATCTCCAGGCAATACACCTGCTTCCACCTCTTCATTTTTTAGCATGGCTTCTCCAACCGTTAGCTCTTTGGCATCATCAAAATCAAATTGCGCTTCTTGATGTTCTGTTATATGACGATCATGTCTTTTCTTACTCATGAGTTTTCCTTCCTACTTTACTTCCTGACGTTTAACACGCTGACCGAAATATTGATACAAATCAACTTTTAAAGTTCCATTGTACAACTTGCGCTTCTTGTCCGCCTGACTGCCGTACTTGGTCTCAAAGGCTTCATCACTAGTTAGGATAAATTTGCTCCACGTTTTCAGCGGTGCAAATACTTGCCCCATCTCAGCATAGAGTTTGGTAACTCCTGCATCATCTGACAAGCGTTCCCCATAAGGTGGGTTAGAGATAATCACTCCATTGATTTTATCGGAACGCAAATCCTGCACGCGCATCTGCTTAAAGGTAATATCTCCTGCAACCCCTGCTGCCTGAGCATTGGCCTTAGCAATTTCCACCATACGTGCATCGATATCACAGCCCATGATATCTAGCTCAAGCTCACGATCCACTTTCTTAGCCGCTTCTGTACGCACTTCTTGAATCAAGCGATCACTAATCCAGTTCCACTCCTCAAAGGCAAAGGAGCGACGAAGACCAGGAGCCATCTTTCTAGCAATCATAACTGCCTCGATACAGAAAGTTCCTGAACCACAGGTCGGATCAATCAAGGGCTTGTCTGGATACCAGTTAGAGAGTTGCAAAATAGCTGCTGCCATGTTTTCCTTGATAGGAGCCCCACCCTTTTCGGTACGATAGCCACGTTTAAAGAGACTGGAGCCTGTCGTATCAATCATGACAGTTGCTATGTCTTTAAGAATAGAGACCTCAATTTTAAACTCAGGACCATTCTCCATAAGAGGAACACCTTCTGGACGGGCATAGTGTTTTTGCAACTTTTTAACAACAGCCTTCTTTGAAATAGCCTGTACACTGGGCTCATTGTGTAGTTTAGACTTAACACATTTGGCTTTTGAAATCGGAAATCGAGCTCCAAGTGGTAAATAATTTTCCCAATCTAGAGCGAAAACTCCTTGAAAGAGCTCCTCAAAAGTCTTAGCTGGGAACGTTCCTACGATAATCTTGATACGGTCTGCCGCTCGAAGCCAGAGGTTGGTTTCGATGATGGCTTTCGCATCTCCTTGAAAACGAACACGTCCATTTTCAACCTGACAATCGTAGCCCAACTCTCGCAATTCACGTCCCACAACAGCCTCAAGACCCGCTGCAACAGTAGCGATTAAATTAAATTCTTTTTTCATTTTCAGTCTTATAAGACCTTTCTATATGTCCACTTTAAAAAATGAGGTTGAGAAAGTTTTCTCAGCCCCAACCTATATGCAATTTTCTATAAGCCATGTTTTGTTCCAGAAGTGACTAGGACCACTTCCTTCGATAATCATCTGTCTACCGCTAACAGCCTACAGCTGAAAGTAGTCAGAGTACTACGTTCGTTTCCGTGTACTCCATGCCCCGACCAAAATTTGGGTTGCTAGCTTGAGGGGTTTACCGCGTTCCACTCTCTCTGTTTCCAGAGAGACTCCGTCACTGTGGCACTTTCAAGCCTACTCTGGCCTATCCGAGGACTTAGCCATTTCAACTGCCGTAACGATTTCTCGTCCCTAGGCTTATGGTTTCGCCTAGCACAAACACTACAGGCATCACAGCCTGTGCTAGCATGGACTTTCCTCATGAAAAGAAATTCTCCTCACGCGATTATCCAAAAATTGCACTTTTCAAATAAGCTCTTATAAATCAGAGTTATCCAAAATTTGTTTACCAAATACTTCTTTCTCAAGACGATTTAGTCGTTTCAAAATATCAAAATTCGTCATAGAAGTTGTAGCCGTCATTTCAAGTGGTTCTGCTTGAACCGGTGCAGATTCAGGTTTGCGAGACAATTCTTCCTTCAACTCTGCAATTTCTTGACGGAGAGACTTGACTAAGGCAGCATAAGTTTCGTAGTCCTTGATGACATCGTCCAAAAATTCATCAACTTCAACCTTACTATATCCACGGACTTCACGTCCAAACTCTTGCTCAAAAATATCTTTTGCTGAAAAAATAATACTTGCCATCTCTCTCTCCATTCTCAGTTTCTAATAGTATTATTATATAAAAAAAGGCAAACAAAAATCAAGGTCAAAGGCTTACTTTTCAGAAAAATTTTCTGCTAGCTCATTTAGGTCTTCAAACGTTAGCCTTTTTATGCGATACCCTTCCTGATTTTTCATCAAGGTATCCATAAATTTTAATTTGGTCTCATTTTCTGGATCATAGAAAAAATAAGCTAAATCAGTATTTTCCAGTAAAAATCGTTGGTAGTCTCTTAGTTGCCCCATATGTTCATATTTAGGATAGGCATATTTGACAAAATCTACCTGCTTAAATTGACTAAGTTTAAGCTGATTCGCTTCATTCCAATTTTCCCCGTGTGTTTCAAAATCAAAAATGGTCGCTAGGTTGAAATCATATTCTTCTTTCATTTCATTTGCGACATCAAGCACCCAAGATTCAAATCCCAAGTTCCCTGTAAAGACCAGCCAGTTAATCCCTTCTTCTGCCAAACTTTCTAAATCACGGCGAATGGCTTTCTTTATAATTTTTAACCTGATATCTTTTTCGTTAAAGACACCCAAGTCAAAATTAGAATATCCCATAATTAAAGCTGTAGTCATTTTTACACCTTTCTTTCTATTTTTATGGTATAATAGAGTGATGTCATTGTACCAATAAGGAGAAATATGGTCAACTATCCTCATAAAATTTCATCAAAAAAAAACAAAACATCCATTTCTCAACCAAATAATTTCGCAAATCGAGGAATGACTTTTGAAAAGATGATTAACGCTACAAACGACTACTATCTGACGCATGGTATGGCAGTTATCCATAAAAAACCCACGCCTGTTCAAATTGTCCGAGTAGACTATCCTCAACGTAGTCGAGCCAAAATTGTAGAAGCCTATTTTAGACAAGCTTCCACAACAGATTACTCTGGCGTGTATAGAGGACATTACATTGACTTTGAAGCCAAGGAAACACGACAAAAGAATGCTATTCCAATGAAGAACTTCCATCTTCACCAGATTCAACATATGGAACAAGTTCTAGAACAGCAGGGTATTTGCTTCGTACTGCTTCATTTTTCTTCTAAACAGGAAACTTATTTGTTGCCGGCATTTGATTTGATTCGCTTTTATCATCAAGATAAGGGGCAAAAATCTATGCCACTTGGATATATTCAAGAATATGGATATTTAGTAAAGCAAGGGGCTTTCCCTCAAATTCCCTATCTCGACATTATCAAAGAACATTTACTAGGTGGTAAAACAAGATGAACAAACAAACTATTCTGCGATTCTTAAAGTATATCGGAATTACGTTCCTTACATTATTTATCGCATTATTTCTATTAGGTGGAGGTGTCTTCCTCTACTTTGTTAGCAAGACTCCAGCCTTATCTGAAAGTAAATTAGTTGCGACGACCTCTAGCAAGATTTATGACAATAAGAACGAACTGATCGCTGACCTTGGATCTGAACGTCGAGTAAATACTCAAGCAAATGAAATCCCTACTGATTTGGTCAAGGCCATCGTGTCTATCGAAGACCACCGTTTCTTTGATCATAGAGGTGTGGATACCATTCGTATCATGGGTGCGGCATTGAGAAACCTCCAAGGCGGAGGAGGCCTCCAGGGAGCCTCAACCTTGACTCAACAATTGATCAAATTAACTTATTTTTCTACTTCAACTGCCGATCAAACTTTGTCACGTAAAGCTCAAGAAGCTTGGCTAGCCGTTCAACTAGAGCAAAAAGCAACCAAGCAAGAAATCCTGACCTACTACATCAACAAAGTCTACATGTCTAACGGTAACTACGGAATGCAAACTGCAGCCCAAAATTACTATGGAAAAGACTTGAAGGATTTAAGCTTACCACAGTTAGCACTCCTAGCCGGAATGCCTCAAGCACCAAACCAATATGATCCTTATTCTCATCCAGAAGCTGCTCTAGAGCGTCGGAACTTGGTACTTTCGGAAATGAAAGGGCAGAAATACATCAGTGCAGAAGAGTATGAAAAAGCTATTAATACCCCTGTTACCGATGGTCTACAAAGCCTGAAATCCGGTAACAGCTATCCTGCATACATGGACAACTACCTTAAAGAAGTAATCGACCAAGTTGAACAAGAAACTGGTTACAACCTTCTTACTACAGGTATGGATGTCTATACAAATGTGGACAAAGATGTCCAACAACGACTCTGGGATGTTTATAACACCGACCAATATGTCACTTATCCTGATGATGACATGCAAGTAGCTTCGACTATTGTAGATGTATCTAATGGTAACGTTATTGCACAACTTGGTGCTCGTCATCAAGCAAGTAATGTTTCATTCGGCACCAACCAGGCTGTGGAGACCAATCGTGACTGGGGATCAACAATGAAACCCATCACTGATTATGCTCCTGCTTTGGAATTTGATATCTATGACTCAACTGCTACCATTGTACGCGATATCCCTTATAATTATCCTGGAACAAATACCCCTGTCTACAACTGGGATAGAGGATACTTCGGTAATATCACCCTGCAATATGCACTACAGCAATCTCGCAATGTTCCTGCTGTAGAAACACTCAACAAAGTTGGATTAAATCGTGCAAAAACCTTCTTAAATGGTTTAGGAATTGACTATCCAGATATGCATTATTCTAACGCCATATCAAGTAACACAACTGAATCTAATAAGCAATACGGCGCAAGTAGCGAAAAAATGGCTGTTGCTTATGCTGCATTTGCCAATGGTGGTATCTATCACAAACCGATGTACATTAATAAAGTTGTCTTTAGTGATGGTAGCGAAAAAGAATTTTCTGACCCTGGTACCCGAGCTATGAAAGAGACCACTGCTTACATGATGACAGAAATGATGAAAACAGTCTTGACCTCTGGAACTGGTTTTAACGCCTATATTTCATGGCTTCCTCAGGCTGGTAAGACAGGTACCTCTAACTATTCAGATGAAGAAATCGAAAATCATATTAAATCAAGTCAACTTGTTGCACCGGATGAAATGTTTGTCGGCT
Source organism: Streptococcus sp. KR (assembly GCF_002238115.1). Classification (GTDB taxonomy): domain Bacteria; phylum Bacillota; class Bacilli; order Lactobacillales; family Streptococcaceae; genus Streptococcus. The sequence goes on from NZ_NGVM01000014.1 coordinate 10,600, forward strand.
ATACTCGTAAATATTCGATGGCCGTATGGACAGGTTACTCAAACCGTCTTACTCCAGTCATCGGCAATGGGTTCACAGTTGCTTCTGCAGTCTATCGTTCAATGATGACTTACCTATCAGAAGACGACCACCCAGGAGATTGGACTATGCCTGAGGGCTTATATAGGAGTGGAGAATATGTCTTTAAGAATGGAGCTCGTCCTACATGGACTGCTCCTGCTACTCAACAAAGTTCTACACCTGCTCCTGCAAGCCAGACTCCAGAGACTTCAACCTCTCAGTCAAGTGTAACGACACCAAACACAAATCAAAATCCAAATGCAAATACAGCTACTCCCAATGCTGGAACCAATGAGAATACGGTAACACAACAACCAAGTACCAATCAAGGTCAGCCTAACCAAAATCCTCAACCAGCGCAACAATAAATTACTAACCACCCAAAAATTGGGTGGTTTTTCAATCTGTTCTTTGTTCAATCAATAATTAGATAATAAAAACCTGAGAAGGTCAATTGTACTTCTCAGGTTTTTTGTTCTATACACTCTACTGGTTTAGAATACTGTTAAGGGAGAGTTTAATTGTCATATACAACTAATCTTTTTTACTTTTTGCTACAAAGATAGCAGATAGAGCTAGTCCAACACTTGCCAAGAAAATAGCTGTTTCTGACTGTTTTTCACCAGTTTCTGGCAATCTCTTGTCTTCCTTGGCAACTTGAACTGGTGCTTCTGGAGTCTGAGATTTTTCTAACGAACTTAGCTTAAATTCTGGTTTTTCTACTGTCGGAGCTGGTTGGTCACCTACGGTTGATAATGGACCTGTGTAGGCTGGTAGCTCATGTTTCAAGGCCATAACTGAGTTGACTCCACCCTTGAACTCTGGTTTCTCTACCGTCGGTGCAGTTTGATCGCCCACGCTTGACAATGGACCTGTATACTCTGGTAGTTCGTGTTTCAAGGCCATAACTGAGTTGACTCCACCCTTGAACTCTGGTTTCTCTACTGTTGGAGCGGCTTGGTCACCTACGGTTGACAATGGGCCTGTATAAGCTGGTAGCTCATGTACCAAAGCTTCAACTGCATTCACACCACCCTGAAACTCTGGTTTCTCTACTGTCGGTGCAGCTTGGTCACCTACGGTTGATAATGGACCTGTGTAGGCTGGTAGCTCATGTACCAAAGCTTCAACTGCATTTACACCACCTGTAAATTCAGGTACCTCAAGCACTGGTGCTGGTTCTTCACCCTTGCTTGATTGAACCGGTTCTTCTGTCAATTCTTGATAGAAGCTCGCTAATTCATAAAACTCAGCCTTGCCACCTTCCCAGACCAGCTTAACATCTAGAAGAGAACCACCATTTCGGATAGCAAAGGTTTGGAGACTAGATGTAATGGCGCCGAGGTCTGTCCAGCTCTCTTGACCATCCTTGAGTGTTCTCGCTTGAACTCGTGCTTTCACTCCTTCAGGAAGGCTTGAAACAAGGCGTAGATGGTTGGCATTGGTTGGTTCTGACAAGTGATAAACCATTTCACCCTTATCATTTTCCGCCTTGTAGCTAGTCAAAACTTTTCCGTCTACGAGATTAGTATAGAAGTTGCCTCGGCTTTCGCTACCGTTTCCTTCTACAGTTGGATCATTAATTGGTTTGACAAATTCGCCATCATTGATGACCAATTCTGTAAATCCTACAAAACGAGCATCATAGTCAGCTGTATAGAGGACACGAAGATAGTTGGCTTTGACTGGTGTCGTCAATTCACCCTCGATATAGCGATTTCCTGGCATCTTAGAATCATGTGTCCAACCATCTGTCAATGAATCATCGTGTGTACTATTAGCTACACCATCTCCCACTGTCACAACATCTGTCCAGGTTTTACCGTCTTGGCTGACTTGGATTTTACCATCACGAAGATAGTTTTGAGTTCCGTCTTGGATGTAGGCTCTGATCTTCTTGATAGTGCGTTCGCTACCAAGTTTCAAGGTTACATGACCATCTTTATGGGCGTAGTCTGAAAACTCAACGAAGTTGTTGTAAACACCGTCAAACAATTGATCTAGGTTATTAATCTTACGAACATCATTGCTTCCGTATATTGGATGAATACCCATAGTTGTAGATTCTAGTTTGGTTGGTTGTACTTCTTTAGTTGTTACAAGGATAGAAGTCGATGGAACAGCCTGCTCTTGGTCTGTTTTATTCACAAGACGAACATAACGTACCAAGTGGGTCGCGACAGATCTGTCTGTCAACTGGCTAGCTGGTGTCCATTCTTGAGCATTTGCAGAGTACTCTAAACTTAGGGCTGGGTTGGCCTGTCCTTGGAGCTGGATGCTCTTGACTTGATGGATACGATCAAGCTTCATACCTAGATAACTATTCGCAGGAAGTTTGGTTCCAGCTGGAATTTGAAGCTCGTAACTGCCCAAGCTATCCACTACTGGTGTTTCCTTCAAGGCATCCACGTTGGTGTCTATTAAATCGCTATTTCCAGAACGTGTCTCAACAGAGAAGTCTTGGATACGCCACCAAATGTCACTTGCCTTGGTATTTCGCACTCGGATGTAACGAGCATTGATAGCTCTAGTCACTTCCTTAGTTTGTTCTCCTGCCAAACGATCTAATTCTTGCCATGCAATTCCATCTGTAGAGTACTCAAGGACACCTGCGACAAGTTTATCGCCAGTTCCTTGGCGAAGACGAACTTTAGTGATTGACTTGACTTCACCTAGGTCAAGTTGTGCCCAGGCATCTACTGGAGTCGTATTGCTGCCGTCAGCATTTGCCATCATAGCTTCTGTATTATCTTTACCATCAGTAATTTGACTTGCTGATGTTCTCAATTTATAAACTAGATTTGAGCTAAGGCTAATTGTAGCAGTTTGTTGTTTACGAACGTTCTCTACTGGACGATTGACTGCAATCTCGCGAACTGCAAACCAGGTGTCATCACGATCTTCTGTAGCAATCATACGTACTGCTTTAGCTTTGATGTTAAGATTTTCAAACTGAACAAGTGACTCATTACCAACATAAGTTGGTTCTTTCAAACTTACCCAATTATCTTTTTCATCTTGATACTGCACTTCAGCCTTACTAAAGGTATCGCGTGGATTTGCCTGAGTTCCCATAGCAAAGGTCAAGGTTTGGATATCTACCGGTTTGTTAAATTTCATACCGATATAATCACCTGTCTTGATACTGTTTGGTGATTTAATCAAGGCATGAGTTGACAAGTCACCATCCGTTACTTCTGCCAAACCACCTTCTACTCCTGTTCGATTGGTAATAAAGGTGCTGATGATTTGGTCAGGGTGCAAGAATTTTTGAACTTCAGACGCTAGAACTTCTTTCAAGGATAGGATAAATGGACGGATATGTTGAACCCCCAATTCAGCCTTTTCAAGATGGTCTACATAATGGAAGGTATGAGTTTGAGACTGTTCGTACAATTTCAAACCTTTATAGTAGCTATCCCAAAGTTTGGCAGCATCATTTGTAGCCATAGCCTCTGTTCCTGTTAGGAAGGCATCAAGGGCATTCATTTGGTCGATTGCATTATCCAACCAATAGTGGATCTGTGCAACCATCTTTTGATCACCTGAGGCTTTATAAAGTTCAGCTGCTTCTTTAATCTTGGCAAATTCTGCACGCAAGGTTGCACGTTCTGCAGTTACATCCTGACCTGCTTTGAGCTTAGTCATGAAGTCTGTCAATTTTGGAGCCAATTCAACCGATTCTTCTAGTTTAACAACACGACCGTCCATGTTTTGGTTGATCATATGCTTACCGAGTTCGCGGAAGGCTGCTGATACCTTGCTGTCTTCAAAATGACCATTTTCAACAAAGTTGAAGGCAATGTCATTGAGTTTCTTAGCTTCTTCTTCTGATTTCCACTGCTTCCATGTATATTGAGCTCCAGCAAAGAGGGCAATCTTAGATGGTTCAGACTGTTGCATTGGATTCAACATGATACCGGATAGCAAGCTTGGATCTACATTCGGATGAAGGAATTTCTCACCACCACCTAGAATCAAGTGTTGTTTAGAATTATCTGTAACCGGCCAGTTCACCCAAAGTGATACTGGACGATAAGTTTTACCACCTGCAGTTAGATTGTTCTTGAGAGTTGATAAGAAACCTTCAGAAACTTCACCCCAAATCTTACCACCCGTCAAGGTCATAGATGTTGAACTTGGGAGATTTTCATTTAGAGATTTCAACTCTGCTTCACGCCCATTACCCCAATACTGACCTGGAACAAAGATCATTTCTTTGCGAAGACCGCTATAAGTTCCTTGCATTTCTGTCAACCAGTTGGTCATATCCTGCATCAAGCGGTTGTAGCTATTGTAGCCTCCAACTGGGCTTGGTGCATCATCGGCTAGAATACCAAATTCACGGACACCCACTTTCATCAACTGGGTAAATTTAGCCTTGATGGTTGCCAAGTCTTCTTGGTAATGCGCTTCATTACCAAAGCGGATACGGTTGTTCATGAATGGATGAATGGTCCAAACATAGCGAGTTTTACTTTGATTTCCGACGCGAGCAAGTTCACGAATTTCAGCTAGTTTTTCTTCTGGGTAAAGTTCACGCCATTTCTTGTTGTGGTATGGATCATCTTTTGGTGCGAAGAAGTATTGGGTCAATTTCAAATCGCCACCAAAACGCATGAGTTCAGCACGATCTGCATTAGACCATGGATTTCCATAGTAACCTTCGATGAAACCACGATTCTTGATTTCAGCGTAATCTTCCACTGTCACATTGCGAAGAACTGGAACTTGACTTTCCTTGAGCATGTGTTTCAAGGTTGTCAAACCATAGAAGACCGCATCTGTGTCTTTTCCGACGATGGAAATTGAGTTGTCCTTGATGGTCAGAGCATAAGCATCAATTTTGTCAAAGAGACCTGCTGAAACGTTAGATAAGTTTTGTTCTGCTTGTGAGCCTCGTCCATGCACTCCAAGATAGATATTAGTTGCGCCAGCAACTGCTGATTGACTAGTAGTGTAGGATACTTGATTGTCCTGTAAGACACTCTTCAAGCGATTACGAGTATAAATATCGAGTTGATCTCCCATTACCAGATTGACTTGCTTACGAAGAGCTGTTACTCCTTCTCCATAAGTCACTTTTTGTGGAGTTGGGAAAACCTTGTACTCTTTCTTGAGATAATCTGCGCTCTTGCTGGCAGCTGCAATACTATCTTCGCTAGCTGGTTTGCTTGCTGTGAATTGATCCGCCAGTTCAACCGTTCCATCACCTGTTTGCTCGACTTTTGGAGTTTCAGGTGTAGATGGTTGTTCTGGTTCTGGTGTTTCTTGTCCCTCTTTGATAGGTTTCAATAGATGAACTTCAGCTGCACTTGCAAAGCCCCCAACACCTGATAGAACTTTCAACTCAATCTTGTTGGTATGAACCGCTGCAAAGTTAACTGTTTTTTCTTGAGCGTTGTTGTCCCAGCTTCCTTCTGAAACCTTGACCATTTGACCATCTTTTTGTGCGTAGATTTCGTAGCGAGTCACGACCCCATTTCCACCACCTGGCCGAGGAAGATAAGTCAAACCATTGACTTTTTCTGCTTCTTTCAAGGTCATAGAAAGAGTGTACGGAGCAGTATCACCAGTCCATTTAGTATGCCAAAAGGTATTTGGATCATTGTCAAAGGCTTTTTCAACAACTCCTTCAGTCGCTGTTCCTGGTGTTTCTTGACTAGTTGCAGAAACTGTGAAATGATCTGTTGGAATCAAACGAGGATTTACAAATGGTTTATCTGACAACTCTGCACTATGTAAAATCCCTTTGAACCCACCGATGCTTTCAAGCGGTAGAACCAAGCTATTGTGAGCAAAGCGAGGGTGAGCTGGATTTGCGATACGTTCAATCTTCTCACCATCCACATAGAATTCCGTTGATTGTGGTTTGGTCACGATAGAGATTTGATAACGTTTATTCTTTTCAAGTTTTTTCTTGAACTGGATATGGAACTGTTCAAATTGATAAGCAAGATAGCCGTCTTTATCAGCTAGATAGATACGGTTGTCTCCACTTGTTGAGAAGGTTTGTTCACCGTCTCCAGTGACAGTTACATCAAACTTCAAGACATGACTCGGACCAACATCACCTGCCAGACCTTCAATACTGCTATCTTTCTCAAAAGCCAATCCTTGCTCGCTTGTCTTCACCTTCTTGCTTGCATAGTTCTTCACTGTTTCAGGATTGATAGTAAACAAATCACTTTGATCAATCTCTTTTTCAGGATTTGACTGTGGTGCATAAGGGCTCGTTGGTAGGGTACGTTCTGCAAAGGTCGCAGCCGCACGGTCAGATCCCCAAGTGCGTTCTGCAGTTGTTTGCATGCTCTTAAAGAAGCGTTTAAAGATATCATAAGATGTCAAACCTGTCTCATGAAGATCAATATTGTCATTCCAAACTGCGTGGCCACCACCAATTACATTTGGATTGGATGCTTCTAGAAGTGGACCATGACCTGTTCGGAAATCATTTGGCGTCCACCTATTATATTGTGTTTCATAGTTAGCATAGTCACCATAAGCTGTTTGACGATTATCACCATTTGGTACACTATAGGTTGGAATATCTGTTATGTTGATAATCTTAGCTCCTTGAGCAATAGCTTCTTTTGGTTGCTGCCAGCCAATACTCCAGATATCAACTTCTACATCTTTCCAATCAACCGCTGTTTTACCTCGTTTCGCACTGAGCGATCCCCAAATACGAGGTGTATAGCCTTTCCCTTTAATGTACTTAATAAGATCATTGACATAACGACGATAGCTTTCTCTACTTCCGTAGTATTCATCCGTTCCGATATGAACAGTAGATACCCCATGAAGTGGTGCATCTGGACCATCAAGAAGTTTGTCATAAACTGATTTGACAAAAGCCAGCGTTTCATCGTATTTATTATCTAGATCAAGCATAGCTACGCGCTCTACGTTATGTTTACCTCTGTAATCGCTCAGACTACCTTGATACATGATATCAGGACGAACTTTGACAAATGACAGAGCATGACCTGGTGTGTCAATTTCAGGTACTAGATTGATATGCAAGGCCTTAGCAAGTTTAATCAGATTTTGCATCTCTTCTTTAGTATAGTGCTCATCTGATGTTAATTTTTGACCATTCTTACCGACAATATCTGTCTCTACACGGAAACCTGTCTTAGCATGTTCTAGAACATACTTAAGCTCTTCTTCTTGTGTTAGATTCTTACCTGCCAAGTGTTCCTTTAGGAAGATATAGTTATCGTTGAGATGCAACTGCAAGTCGTTCATCTTGTAGTAAGCCATATTGAGCATGATGTCTACAAGGGTGTCATAAGGAATAAATTTACGACCTGTATCTAGCATAAAGCCACGGTGGCTGAAACTTGGGAAATCACGAATTTCTCCATTTTGGAGATTGCTTTCCCCCATTTGAAGAAGAGTACGAGTAGCATAGAAGGCTCCTGTGTTCGTTGCAGATTCGATGGTAATGACACCATCTTGGATAGTGATGGCATAACCTTCCTTACCATAACCCTTGTTTTCAACTTTTTTAAATTCAATTCGTTTTTGAGCCTGCTTGTCACCTGTCGCAAGTTCCAATCCACGACTTGCAAGGTCTGACTGGTAGAAGGTTGCTGCTTGTTCAAAGCCTGAATCACCCGTAGCAAGAACTGTATCTGAAGTGATAGAAGATTGACCTTCTTTTCCATACCATTGTTGAACAGCTGGTGCTACTTTTGGTTTGACACCCACACCTTCGTCCTGATGTAGCCCCTTGATGACTACTTCAAATTCTTTAGTAAAGGTATGTGAATCTTTAATTTGCTCTACCATAACCTTAACGCGTTGATCAGTCAGAGGCTTATAAATGTGATTTTGAAGGTCAATCACACCTTGTTTGTTGCTACCGATAAGACTGACTTTTCCTGGTAGAGTTGGCAAGACAAGAGACTGTCCGTCTTTAGCTACAGTCAATTCTGTAACCTGACGGATATCCGTTACCTTACTTGTATCAGGAATATTCGAATAAGCTCGAATTTCTTGAATACCAACGTTTCTCCAACCCATTGTGCCCGCTTGATAGTCATTGATTTCTAACTTGAGATATTTAGCTTGAATACTATTGGCTAAGTCAACTTTCTCATCTAAAACAGGTTCTCCAGTCTTGGTATGAGCTAGTTTCCATTGTTTTTCTCCACTAGCATTTACATCATCTTGACCTGCATAGTAGAGGCTCCAAGATTTGATATTTGGATCATTTTGTCCCTTGCGGACACGGCGATCCCAATCAATCTCTACATGCCTAATAAGTGTAGTTTTTGGAAGAGTTAATTCGAAAGTTGGTTTGTTAATATTTGGATTTGTTGCCCAACGAGTATCAGAATCCCCATCTACTGCCTTGTCAGCAGTAAAAGGAGTTCCAGTTTCTGAGTCGTTTGCTTGGACAGTGACACCTTCTAAGTGGTTACGATCTTCTCTATCTTCAATTTGATTTTCAACCGGTTTGATTGTAGGTGTAGCTGGTTCTACAGGTTTAGAATCTGCTTTTGGTGTTTCAACCGGCTTCAGAGTCTCAGCTGGTTTGGGAGCTGTTGGAGTTGTTGCTGGGCTTGTTTCTTCAGTTCCTGCAGTATTTTCATGATTTTCTTCATGACCTGCATCTGCCGTTGCCTCTGATTCTGCTTTCTTTAAAACAGCTGCTAAATCGTCCGGCAACTTATCTAGTGGCTGAGCTTGTGTAATTGTTCCTTCTTTCTCAGGTGTTCCAACTGTCTCTGCAGCTTGCACTACATTTGCACCAAAGATACTAGCACCTATCAATACAGAGGCTGCACCAATTGCAAATTTTCGAATACTATAGTGACAACGTCTTTCAAAAAAATGTCTATCCATCTTTCTCCTATTCCTTTCTCCCACTTATTACAGTAAGCGGTCTCATTTTCCATTTGAAAATGGAGAGAACCTAGAGGTTCTCTCCAACTAAGTTATTTCTGTCTGAATTCTAGTTCCGATAAACTCTAAAATCGAGTCTTCTTTAATTTTCTTTACGTTTTGTTGCAAGGACAGCAGCAGATAAGGCAAGACTGATGCCTGCTAGGAAGATAGCTGTATCAGATTGGCTTTCTCCTGTTTCTGGCAATCTCTTCTGATCTTCTGTTGAAACTGAAGTTTTAGATTCTGCAAGTTTTCCTTGACCCAATTGACTAATCCGATACTCAGGTTTTTCAATAGTTGGTGCTGCTTGATCACCTGCTGTAGCCAATAGTCCTGTGTAGGCTGGCTTTTCGTTTACCAAAGCTTCTACCGCATTGACTCCACCTTTGTATTCTGGCAATTCATGTACCAAAGCTTCTACTGCATTAGCTCCGCCTTTATATTCTGGAACTTCATTGACAGCTGCTTCTACTGCATTAGCGCCACCTTTGTATTCTGGAACTTCATTGACAGCTGCTTCTACCGCATTGGCTCCACCTTTGTATTCTGGAACTTCATTAACAACTGCTTCTTCACCTGCTGTTCCAACTGGTCCTTTATACTCAGGTACATCAAGAATTGGTGCTGCTTCTTCACCTGCTGTTCCAAGCGGACCTTTATACTCAGGCACTTCAAGAATTGGTGCTGCCTCTTCACCTTTACTACTTGTAGGAGCATCTGGTTTCACAGTCTGATCTTGTAGTTGGTTGAGATATTCTGCAAAGTAGGCAACCATTCTTTCAGTCAAGAGATGGTTATCCATAGCATATTTCATGCTAGCTACTACACTTGCTACTTCCTCTTGATTCTCTTTGCTGGTTAATTTTTGAGCTTTTGATAAAGCTGTTTCATAACCTGACAAATCAAGAGTTGTTTCTGCAACCTGTGGACGACTAAATATCAACTCAGCAGCGGCTTGATATCTATCACCACCGTCTCCATAAGTCTTAGTACCTGTCAAAACGATTTTCTTAGCCTTGATTGTCTTACCAAAGTCAATGTCTTTTGGTTTATTGTTATCTGGCCAATCAGTTGCAGTGAAAGTATGTTCTTTACCAGACTCATCTGTCACAACCAGTTTCACATCTCGCAAGTTACCATTTGATCCTGATCCGCGTGGCACATAACGGAAGCCTGTGATTTCTGTCGCTTCTTTCAAGACCATAGTTGCAGGTTTACCAACATCTCCACCATTCCAAGACGTATGCCATAGACTTGATAAGTTACCATCAAAGGCATTTGCTAAATCTTCTCCCGCTTGCGCTGGAGCATTTAGACTTTCAAAGTCTTCTGCTACCAAGGCTGTTTTCTTTTGTACCAAGGCATTCTTCAGAGCGTCAATCTTAGCAATTTCGGCACGCGCTTCTTCTACACTAATGTCATCATCTGCTTGGCTGAGGTTAAAGACAGCCTCCTTCAAGGCATCCATAGATTCCTTGGTATAGTTGGTCATGGCAACCGTTGGCAAATAGTTCTTCAGAGCATTTTCTGTCAACATCTTACCAGTTAGAGTGACTTCCTCAATTTGAAGTTTATCCATGATAAAGTCATTGTAACCACGGAAGTTAGCATTTCCACCAGAATCTCCACGAGTATTGCTTGCGTTACCAGTTGAGTAGATACCAACCCAAGTATCGCCTGTTTCTGCACCTGTTACGAGGAAGGTTACCTTCTTAGCTTTCTTAGAATCTGTCCAAGTATTTGGCAATTCATGCATTTCCAAATTGCTTGCTTGATTACCTCGACGTCCTGATTGGAATTCTCCCTTACCGACTACAAAGGCGTAGGTATTGTCAGAGCCTGCTTCGTATTCAAAGGTTACACGATAAGTCTTACCAGCTTCAAAACGGAAGTTTTGAGGGATTGTTTGGTAAACCAAGTTACGACGACTCACTAGTCCATTTGTCTTCAATGACCAATTTCCTTCGATGACATCATCGACTTTCTTACCATTCCAATCACGTTGTGTATATGGATCATGTTTTTCAGATAAGTGAGTACGATTATCCTCAACTCCTTCGATACCACCAATTACAAATGGGAAAATACCTTGAGCGACATTTTCAAAGTCTTGTTTAAATGTTCCTTTAGCTGTATCATGATTATCTCCGTACATACTTGAATTGTTTTCAAAGGTACGAATTTCATCAAAGTAAGTTGCTTCATCACCAGCTTCACGACTCAAAGTAAGAGTGACATTTGATACATCTGAACCCGTTGTAAAGAAGGCATACATGTTTTGGAAGTAACTTGTATCGTCAACTGTAGCATTGTCACGACGAGTATTATGGGCATAGGCCTTGACATAGTTAAGAGCTAGTGACTTATTGGTATAGCTAGTCACTTCTTTTTCACCAGTATTTACTGTGATACTCGCCTTAGCATTACTACGATTATCAACACCGACATAAACGGCATACTTAGTATTTGGTTTCAAGCCAGTCAGTTTCTGAGTAAGGCTGACTGTGCTCTTATTGCCTTGGATACGAAGCATTTCATTTGCGCCTTGAGATTTGACAATTTCTGCCTTAGAAGCATCACCAGAAATGGTCCAGTGTTTCAAAGTTCCACTGTTAAATCCTTGGTCATAGATGTGCATGCCTTCGCTCCATGACATTTCAGGATTGGTTTGTTTTGAACGGTAGAGAACGTATGGTTGATTTGCAGTAAGATCAAGGGTAATCTTACCATCTTTCACAGCTACTTCCTGTTCTTCAGTCTTACCTTGGTCAGTTAGTTTATAAAGGTAAACCTTACTATTCGCCCAGTCGCTAGGAAGCGTCCAAGTTGTTGCACCAGCTTGCGTATTGAAGTAGTACATTTTTTCCTTATCAGTAGGAAGTTTCTTACCATTCGCATCCCAGTTCCAAGGAGTCAAGTAAGCTGAACCATCTTGGATGACACGTCCGTTGAGAGTTACTGTACGTTCACGGTATTGCGGGCTATTGACATCGTTTGACTTACGAGTCACAACTACTTTATTGTTGTCAGCATCTACCAATTCCACTCGCATTTCTGGAGTCCATTTATAGGTGCTACCGTTATCAGACATGGTAACAGGTGTACCATTTTCCCACTTGCTTACAGTGAAGTGTTGGAAGTACTTGGTCATGACATCATGAGCAAACAAGTTAGTTACATAGCCATTGTAGTCACTTCGTCCTTGCCAGCCTTCAAAGTCTTTCATGCTGTAACCACCTAGAAGTGGATAGTTGGCTGCACCACCGTAACTTCTGTAATCCCCAACCCAAGAATCTTTTTGGTGGTTGCGGATAAAGCGCGTGATGGCACTGTTGATACCTTTATTAGTATAGCCACCATAGGTCAAGTCAGCTGCCCAGTGTTGGAAGGTAGAGTCGTATTCACCACCATGACCCCACTCAATCGCAAAGCGCCAGCCTTGTTTGTTAATTTCTTTAGCAAGAACGTGGGTAGCCCATGCACCATTATCACCTGATTGGCCATTGCCCCAAACGTCCACATAGATAAAGTCGAGACCTTCACCAAGTTTTTTCTTCAATTCTTCCCAACGAGCTAAGCGACCATGCGCCAAATCATAGGCAGCATCAATGTTAATACCTTGGTCTAGCCAGTTCCAACCATAACTATAGCTTCCATCTGGATTCTTACGAAGAATATTTTCGTTAAAGTATTTAGACTCAGGATAAGTTTCAGAAGCGTTGACGTGGATACCTAGATGAGCTCCATATTTCTTCGCTTTCTCAATCAAAGCCTTGAAGTCTTCGACACCACCAATACGTTTACCAATATCAGCATAGTTCAAATGGCCTGAGTCATGACCTTCACTACCATAACCTTTGAGGAGAACACCTTGTCCAAGACCATCTGTATGGAGATTAATCTTCTTGATACCATCCAAGGTCATAAGGAATGGATTTTGTGCTTGAGAACCAAAGTTCATCGCGATACGGTAAGCTGTGATATCCTTGACTTTTTCCCAGCCTTGAGGGTTGTTCATGATACTACGATAAGCAATGGCACCATCTTGCCAGTCCACTTTTTTATCCGCATTAGCATCTTCAGTGATTACAACCTTTGCACTTGGAAGTTCTTTGGTATATTCTGGGAAGACAATGCCCTTATAAGCTTTTTCCCATTGCCACTCAGAACTATGAATTCCGACATAGTTGGCATTTCCAACGGTTTCTTTATAAGCCGTCAAACGGGTCCAGTCATTAGAGCCACCACCGTAACTGTTTTGAGAATTACTCCAAACACCTGCAGCAAGCTTATCTGTAGAAACAAATCCATACATGTAACCCTTAGCCAAATCCTTCATTGGATTGGTTACTTCAATATGATCATCCCCGCTGACATGCGTATTGTTTGACATAGTTGCCCCATCAAACTTAGCACCAGCTTGCTCACTAGAAACAGATACTAAAGCATTCCCGAGGAAACTAATAGTAGAGAGTAATTTTCTTTCATCGTCAATCTTTTGACCTGGAGTGACTTGATTGTGGTTGACAATCTTAGTTACATCAAAATGCAATTGATTATCCACAACTTGCAGACGAACTGTCATATCCGCATTGATAAGATTAGCCTCATCACGGAGTTTCATTTCATATTCTGCAGTTGTTTCATTAATTTTCTTATAAGTAACCTCAGGGGTGATTCTGTGGTTATTGATAAAGACTTGATTGAACTGTTGAACCTGTCCTGGTAAAGTATGGCCATTTAGCGTATATTCCTTGACACGTGGAAAGGCTTGGTCAATCACTGCTTTTAGGACTTTAGACTGGATGGTATCATAAGTCACTTTACTATCATCTACCACCGCACCCGTTTCTTTTTCAGCAGTAGTTTCAGTAGCTTGAACTCCGTCTTGATTGTCAGTCTTAATATTTACAACTGTCTTTTCAGTACCATATGTACCAGCTTTAAGTAAGATTTTCTTTTCATTTTTAAGATTTTCATTAACAGCAGCTGGCAAAGTAACCGTATCAAAAAGCTTTACATCATTATTTGTTGCATTCAGCTGACCATCTGATTTTAAGCTAATAGTCAGATGATTCACTGAGCCATTTACTGGAGCTGCAACACGGCCTCCCTGATACCATGTGCTATTACCTGGTGTCTTATATTCCCAGAACCAACCTTCTTTGTCATATCCAACAAAGACATTATTATTTGTATCTTTAAATTTCAAGAAAACACCAAAACGTGATTTGCCTGTTTCAGATTCTTCTTTGAAAGTGAGATCTACATTCGCATTCCCATTCGCATCCACAGTCAATCCTTGCTTTTCAAACAAAGCTGGTTTGCTAGCATTGTCATTTTGATCTGTTGAAGATAACTTATTGTAACGAACACCATTTTCTTCACGAATAGCAACAGTCCCTTGCTGTTCTTTTCTTGCTACAGTTTGCCATTCAGGAGTGACTTCCTTTGGTGTCTCTGGCTTAGCTGTCGCTGGTTTTTCTTCTTTCGGCTTATCTGCTTTTGGCTTTTCTTCAACTGGTTTTTCAGTTTCCTCTAAATTCGCTGGTTTTGAACTAGAGATTCCCTTAATATGATCTTGAATCCATTTTAATTGAGCTGGAGAGAAAAGGATCCCTCCACTACGGACACCGACCACACCATTTTGATGAACGCCAATCAATTTACCATCCGTGTCAAAGATACCGCCACCGCTAGCACCTGGTTGTCCACCTTGATAACCAACTCCTTGAACACCTTCACCATAAGATTCAGCAAAATCCACAGCAGTGTTAATAACTGGCGCCAACTTACCAGCAGGATAGCCAAACATATTGACTTTATCCCCAACTTTCTTAACAACTGGCTTTTCAGTAACTTCAACAGGAGCATTTTCAAGAACTGTACGCAATCTCACAAGAGCCAAATCGTTCTTATAGCCCTTTAGATAACCATCTCTATCCCAGTGAATCACATCTTTTTTACTAAATTTTACATCATCTAAACCAGGGTAGGATATACTAAAAATATCGCCATCCCCTTTATCATTATCCACAACTTTACGGATATTTCCATCTTGTTGATCCTTGATAAAGTTGTGAGAAACAGTCAAAACAAGATCCTTACCAATGACAATACCACTACCTTCTCCTGATGGAGTCTTAATCTTAACAGTAGCGCCATAGTTCAATTCTCCATTTTTTGTTTTGGCAACATCTTCAGGAACTAGACTACCAGTATCTTGTGCTAATTGATCTTTATTTACCTCTTTACCATTATCAGTAGCTTTTTCAACTTTACCTTCTAATTCTTTCGGCAACTTGTCAGTAGTTTCTTTGTTTTCCTTTTCAAGAGCTAGTAACTCTTCTTCAGTTTTTGGTCCATCCGTTGTTTCAGCAGAACCTGGATTTGCTGCTGCAGCTTCCTTATCGAACTCCCGTCCATTATCGCTCGCTTTTTTATCCAAATCAGCCAGCTCACTTGGCAAATTATCTGTTGAGCCAACTGTTGGTGTGTTAGCCAATACTGGAGCCGTAGCAAAAAAACTAGCCCCAATCATAACTGAAGCAGCACCTAGTGCAAATTTACGAATGCTGTATGTACATCGTTTTTCAAAAAATCGTTTATCCATTAACTCCTGATTCCTTTCACCAATCTTCGTAAGCGTTTACATTTCTTATTCGAAAAATACTCCTTTCTATCTGAAAAGTGCAATGCTTAACGTTTATAAAAATAATTACACTTTTAATATAACAATTTTTAATAGATAAAGCAATAGAAAAGCTAGGAAAATTGCTAATTTTTTTCTTCATTCTGACAAAACCATACTCTGAAATTAAGGGGAAAATTGTCACATAATAAAAAGGATTTAGCATTCCTATCGAATGCCAAACCCTTTATCAATCAGTTTCTATAGATGATTAAAATCTATTTCACATGTTTTGCGAGTTCTTCTTGCGCTTTTTTATTGGATTCTTCTTTTTCTTTCATCCATTTATCTTGAGCTTTTTGGTATTCATCAGCAGTAACTGCCTTGTCTTGAAGTTCCAAGTATTTGTAAAGGAGCGGATCGCTTGTCCCCTTGTTACCAGAGAAGGCAAACGGCATCGTAAATGGTACCATCTTAGACAAGATTGGGCGACCAGTGAGTGATGTTGTTGGAATAATCAAGGCACTATCTGTCAACCAAGCTTGGGCTACAGCATACTTATCATAACGTTTTGCTACATCTATTGTCTCGTTTCCAGCTTCAATTACCAATTTCTCATAGTCGTTTAGACCAACCTTCTTAGCTGCAGCATTATCTGTACCAGAATCAAAGCCAAGGTAGGTTTTAGTGTTTTCACCAACTGATGGTTTGATAATATCGAGGTAAGTAGATGGATCCGCAAAGTCTGGAGTCCAACCAACATTATCTGAAATATCCCAATCTTCCCCAGCTGCTGTTTCAGCAAAGTAGGTAATATTCAAGACTTCATCTTTTTGTAGTTGTTGAATATCAATTACGACATTATCTGCACCCAAGGTTTCTTCAACCGATTGTTTGAAAGACTGTACACGTTGAACTTTTGTAGTTGCTGTCTGGTCAACTGGCATATCTAGGTGAATTGGGAATTGTACTCCCTCAGCTTGTAGAGCTGACTTAGCTTTAGCAAATTCTGCCTTGGCTTTTTCAGGATTATATAGTCCATCTTGGGCATCAGCAAGGTTCACATCCTTCCATTCATCCCCATAAGTCACCAATTTTTCTTTGACCATATCGCCAAAGTTTTTCCCATCTGCTTGGACAAATGTTGGTGGTACAAAAAGATTACGCAAAATTTTGCTTGCACCACTGGCACCGTTCACTTGTGAAGCATAGGCCGTACGATCAAAACCAAAAGCAATAGCTTGGCGGAAATCCTTGTTTAAGAGAGCCTTTTTAGTAGAGGTCTTTTGTTCGTCACTAGTCTTAGAAGTATATTTATAGGACTGGCGGTCAATATTTGTACCAACTAGATAAGTCGTAGAGTCTTGTTGGGTATAGACAATATTATCCTTCATCGTTTTTTCAAGTTCTGCGAAACTTGCACTTGTTGGATAGAGGCGGGCTGCTGTAAGGCTACCATCTTTAAAGTTTTCTGCAGGTTTGCTGGTATCTTGACCATCCCAGAATGACAATTTTATCTTATCAACATGAACATTATCCTTATCCCAGTAGTTAGGATTTTTTGCAAATTCAACGGAAGATTTAGCCACAAGAGATTTTAACAAATAAGGACCATTATACAAGATACTGCTTGGATCTGTCGCTTTAGCAAAATCATCCCCTTTTGAGTTCAAAAACTCTTCATTAACTGGTGCCAAGACACCCATTGTTGTTTTAGAATTCCAAAAACTTTCAGGTTTGTTCAAAGTGTATTGGACTGTTTGATCGTCAAGGGCTTTAATTCCAACTTGAGAAAAATCTTTATTTTCCCCTTTAGCATAAGCATCCAGACCCTTGATTGAATCTTGTACCAAGTAAAGAGCTTGTGATTTCTTATCTGTTGCATATTTAAGACCTGTTACAAAGTCTTGAGCCTTGACAGGAGCATATTCTTCACCTTCAGATGTGTACCACTTGGCATCCTGACGAATCTTATAAGTGTAGATCAAACCATCTTTAGAAACTGACCAGTCCTCTGCCATAGAGGGAACAAGATTCCCATAACGGTCATTTTCAAGCAATCCATCAATGACGTTACTAGTAATGTTTGAAGTAGCTGCCTTGCTGGTTGTCAAATAGTTGAGATTATCTGGGTCTGTCTCGTAGGTAAATGCAAAAGTCTGCTCACCTTTAGTAGCAGAACCACCAGAACAAGCCGCTAAGACACCAGCTGCTAATAAAGTGACTCCCGCAAGAGCCAATACTTTCCTTGTTTTCATAGTATCCTCCTTTGTTTTTCTATCCATTATAGACCCTTTGCAATCTATTGTCAATATATTTTTCTGAATTTTCATTTTTAGTTGTTATTTTCTGATAACTATCGAATCTTATTTCATTTTTTAATCTCTTTTTAACTATAAGAAAAGAGGGAATTCAGTAACTCCCTCATCCATCTATTTAAATCATTTTTAGATTCATTAATTGAAAGCTTGCAATGCGGAAAGAAGATAAGAACCCTCACGAATTTTTTGACCTACGGCCTTAGCATTTTTGACCAAACCCTGATACTCTTCTTGAGACAAATGTTCCAATACTTCTTCCAAGTCAAGTAAACTCTCAATACTAATTCCACACTCTTTTTCTAAGACGAAATTAGCCAAAGCAGATTGCCCCCAGACAATAATAGGGAAACCAGAAGCCAAATAAAGGGAGGCCTTGTGGGAATTATTGTATCTCAAATACTCACCAAACACTCCGCTACAAGTTTTAGAACTATCACCGTCCCAAACCAAACCAAAGCTTCCTTCTAATGCTGATGGTAGTTCATCTGGAAGAAAGGAACCAAAATAGGTTTCATTGGATAGCTTTCTAGCCTCATCAAAACCAACACCATAAAGGTTATATGCCGGTCTTGCAGGCAACTCATATAAGTAACCTGCTTTTTCTTGAGCTAAATTTCCAGCTACAATAATAGCTCCTTCCTTCGATAAATCTTCTTTATCCTGATAATTCGGGATCAGATAGTCAAAAATGCCTAAACTAACTATTTTCTTCTCAGAAATCCCCTTATCAACAAGCACTGATTTCATAACTGGATTATGAGCAATAAGACCATCAGCTTGTTTCAAAAGACTAGACTCTTGAAGATGAACACGAATCTTATGCTTCAAGGGTACTGTATCCAAATTAGCATAGCGCAAAACTTCTAAATCATGGATAATAAAGTGAACCTTCACTCGTTTACGTTGCATTCTTTTGACTAAATGAGTCGTAAAGAAACTATGATGAAGCATAGGAAATTGAATCAGTAGCTGATCCCCTTCCTTCAACTTAGAGATAGCTTTGGATAGGGCTTTGGCCTTATGTCGTTGGGCTCTAATAGTCCCCATTTGATACCAATCATCTACCATCAATAACAAAGGACTATAGCCCTCACGAACTACTATTTCTTCAACATCGTTTCGAGCCTTATTTCCCGCATTTCGTGCACCAGAATCCTTCAGAAATTCTTCTTTTAGATAATATTTCATCGATCAACTTTATCCTTCGTTATCTTATTTAAACTCTTCCTCTACAACATTTAGGGCACGTTCAATGACCACATGCATGTCGTAGTATTTATAATCGGCCAAACGTCCGCAGAAAATGACCTTATCATTCTGCGCTGCTTCTTCTTGATACTTAGCAAACATAGCATTGTTTCTCTCATCATTGATTGGATAATAAGGTTCATCTCCTCGTTTCCAATCTGCTGGGTATTCACGAGTAGTGACCGTTTTATCTTGCGTACCATACTCAAAATGTTTATGCTCAATAATACGAGTATAAGGAATTTCTCGTTCTGTATAATTAACAACGGCATTTCCTTGATAATTTTCCTCATCTAGAACTTCATGCTCAAAACGAAGACTACGGTATTCTAACTCACCATGTTTATAATCGAAATATTGGTCAATCATCCCTGTAAAGACAACTTTTTCAGCAGAAGCTTCTAATTCCTGACGATTGGCAAAAAAGTCAACTCCAAGTTCTACTTCTACATCCTTCAACATATTTTCGATGATGACATTATAGCCCCCAATTGGAATACCTTGGTAACGGTCATTGAAGTAGTTATTATCAAAAGTCAAACGAACTGGTAGACGTTTAATGATAAACGGTGGAAGGTCAGTTGCGGAACGTCCCCATTGCTTTTCAGTATATCCTTTAATCAACTTTTCATAAATATCTGGACCGATCAACTTGATAGCCTGTTCTTCCAAATTTTTCGGTTCAACGTCTTTCATGTGAGCCGTTTGCTCAGCAATCTTATCTTTGACCTCTTGAGGAGTTTTTGTCCCCCACATAGCATAGAAAGTATTCATATTGAAAGGTAGATTATAAAGGCTACCCTTGTAATTAGCCACAGGCGAGTTGATGTAGTTGTTAAATTCAGCAAATTGATTAACATAATCCCAGACTTTCTTATTAGAAGTATGGAAGATATGAGCACCATATTTATGAACATTAACACCTTCTACATTCTCACAATAGATATTCCCACCAATGTGGTCACGTTTATCAATAACTTTTACTTTTTTTCCACGCTTGGTTGCTTCATAAGCAAAAATTGCTCCAGACAAACCAGCACCAACGATTAGATAGTCGTACATATTACACCCCTTTATTTCTGAATAACTGTTGTTTTATATCTCGTAGATTTATAACTTTAAAAATCAAAATCAAACTGATATAAATTATTGCCCCCAAAATAGCAGAAAGTCCTACATTTAATACAGACGGTAAATTCAATAAGTCTTTTACAAAAAACAGAATTCCATACATCAATCCTGATGAAATCATAATTTTTATCATAGTTCCTATAATCGGAACATCTCTTAGATAAGAGCGAGTAAAGAATAACTGTATAGCCCAAACCAGAGACTCTGTTAAAACAGATACAATTGCTGCCCCTATATAGCCCAATTTGGGAAGAAAGAGAAGATTTAATCCAACACTAACAATAGCAGGAATTGTAGTTGAAAGCATGAACTCTCTATTTTTATTATGGGGAATCAAAATTTGAATCCCCATAATATTTGTCCAACCAATAAAGAACATTCTTAGAATCATAATAGCTATTGCATAGCGTGCATCTTGAAAATCTTTTCCCAGAAAAAAGTTAACAAAATCATCGTTTATAATTAACATACCTGCCATAATGGGGAAAATAACCAAATTATAAATTAGAAATGACATCTCATGCATTTTATTAACTGCTTTATGATCCCCTGATGATAAAAGATTTGAAACTCGTGGTAACATGACACTTCCCAATGAAGTCACTAGGGTCAATAAAATATTAACAAGTTTCAATGCTTGATCATAGATTCCTACATCTTTTGTTGAAGCTAAAGCTCCCAGCATTGTACGATCCAAAGTAACATAGAGCGATATGGCAATCTGAGGTAAAAACAATAAGATAACTGGCTTCAAATGCTGCTTAGCATATTCCCAATCAAAGTGCGGTTTCCCAATAAACTCTCTTGCCGGCAACCACATACTTAGTTGTCCCAACAATTCAAAAATGGTAAGCAAGAACACATATAAATATAGGTCGCTAGCTGATTTTATAAATAGAAAAATAGCAATGACGCCAACTAGTTTCACTGTAATATTTCTGACTGTAATTTTTCGAAAATCCTCTAAACCTTGGAATAGCCAAGAAATATCTAAACCTTTAGAAAGTAAACTTAATCCTAAAATATAAGCTACTGGGTTTTGCATTAACGAAAAAGTGAGACAAAGCAAAATATAGAGAGTCAGTGATAAGATGGTTGCTCCAAGTTGTAAAGTATAAATTCCCCAGAAATTTTTACGAATTGTTTTTCGATTACCAGAAATTTCCTTTGTACCATAATTGGCTACCCCCAAGGTAGCCAACAGGATAAAGTAGGTAACAATAGAATTATAATAACCATAAGTTCCTAAATCATCAGAACTAAATACTCTGGTAACATATGGAGTCGTAATAATCGGTAAAATAATGACTAATAATTGATATGAAAGATTGTATGCATAATTTTTAAGAACCTTCATAGGGAGCATATTCCTCACTTAACTACTATTATAAACGGCGAAAATTAATCTGTCCAAAAATGATGATGTTAAATAGATTAAACTTTTTTTGGTACAAAAATCACTTAACTAGCCTCAATTTAGAACCAAGGATACATATAACACAAAAACTTTAAACATCTTGATAATTATACCTATACTTACTCCAAGAAATACCCATCAATAACAATAATGGATTGTACATTAATTCAAAAAATTGTGGATCAAACATTGAGTGAAGTATCAGTACAATAAAAACAAGCATCTCAACTGTATTAAAGTGTCCTCTTTTATTTAGTTGATAGAAACTATACCAAATAACAACTAGTAGAATCACTCCATAATGCAACAAAATATTTACAAAAGATGAATCAACGTATAAATAATTATCAAAAACAGACGTAGCCCTTTGTTGCAATTCCCAATCAATTCTTTGACCAAACAGATGTACACCATATAAAGATAGTGTCTTATGTCCTAAACTTAGTCTTCCTGTCAAAGCTACGTTTAAAATTTGAAAGAGTTTACTGTTTGCGTTATAAAAATAAGTCAAAATGATAGGAATAAGAATCCCTGCAGTCAACGTAATTTTACCAATGGCATTCAGGATTTTTTGACTAACTACTTTATTTTTAAATATGTACACCAATACTAATGCTAGAATTGAAAGAAAGAAAGCTGATTTCGTATCAGTATTAACGTAAAAATAATAATTCAGTATTCCAAACAATAAAATTTCTGACAATCTGATTTTACTTTTTCTTAAATATAGATATACCAAAGTCAGATGAAATAAATAATTAGCACCGAGAGTAACATATTGGTATCCTTGGCTAAAACGGAATCGCCCTCCTAATTGAACCCTCAGCGTATTTTCAATAATGCCAAACTTTAATAGACCATATATAGAAATCATTAATAGTACTATCGAAACTGTCCAGAGAATCAAAACTTTTCTAAAATTCACATTGTTTATAGAAATAATAAATAAGATTGTTGAAATTATTGTGAGGGCATCAAAAAGCTTATGTGTTATAATCCCGATAATTATAGCCAAGCAGAAAGCGGAAAAGAAGAATATCAGAAACTTACTCGAGTGTCTCTCTAATAGTAGTTTAAACAGAAGTATGACAATAGACACTATCATAGCAACTATTCGAAAACGATAAATTTCAGGGTATTTATAGACTAAGTTTGTTTGAGCTATAAAATTAAAAAGCAACCAAATAAAGAAAGCTGAAAAATATAATAACTCTGATAATTTTATTTTTATTTTCATATTTTTACCTAAGTTTGTTTAAATTATCCAATCTTATTTCGAATAGTGTTATACAATTTTGCAGATACGAGAAACAATATATATTTCAATTTATTTTTCCTTGTAACATTTGAATTCGGAATAACATCTTTGAAATATTGAATGTATTCTTTTCTAATTTTATTAACTTCAGCATACATATCTGAACTAAGCATAGCATGTACAATATGCAGACCATTAAAAACATAGCGAACATTCAAGGCTCTTCTCATATCCCTATCACCTGAATAGTCTCGTTCAATATAACTTCTATTCCATTCCATTGCCTTGTAAAAATCTAAGAGACGATCACTATACTTAGAATTTACAATACTTCCTGGTCTTCGATAGTATTTATAAAGATTTAGATCACTAACAGCAATATTTTCACAGGAAGCAATATGCTCATAAGCAAGAGCTAAATCTTCATATAACATCCCTTTAGGATATGGAAAACTTAATAAGATTTCTTTCTTATAGAGTTTACCACCTGAATGTGTCCCAACATAATTTCCATAAAACATTTGTTCTAAAGCTGTTCTACGATCTAATTTTCCAGAATATTTCTCTCTGAAATCTCCTAAAAAATCACTATTTTCATAGTTTCTAACTTCAATCACTGGAGTTGCTACAAGATCAACTCTATACTTATCTCTAAGTTCTACTAAATATTCAATGGCTCTATGGTCATAATAATCGTCTGAATCAATGAAAACAATCCAATCTGTTGAAGATTCTTTTACCCCAGTGTTGCGGGCATTGGACAATCCCCCATTTTCAATATGCAGAACTTTTATTCTATTATCTTCTCGAGCATATTGGTCACAAATTTCTCCAGAACTATCCGTCGAACCATCATCTACTAGGATTATTTCAATATTTTTATATGTTTGTTGTCTTAGACTTTCTACACAATAACTCAAACAGTTCTCAACATTGTACACTGGTACAACAATAGAAATCTGATCCATTATGATAATCCTTCCAAAATGATATCAACAATACGCTCACAAGCTTTTCCATCTCCATATGGATTACTTGCTTTACTCATCTTGCTGTACTCTGTTTCATCTTCTAGAAGCAGTTTGAAATTAGTATAAATATTTTCTTCTTCTGTTCCTACCAATTTCAAGGTTCCTGCAGCAATCCCCTCTGGACGTTCTGTTGTATCACGCATTACCAATACTGGTTTACCTAAAGAAGGTGCTTCTTCTTGCACACCACCAGAATCTGTTAAAATCATGTAGCTTTGATTCATAAAATTATGGAAATCAATGACTTCTAGAGGTTCAATGATTTTCATACGTTCATTGTCGCCAAACACTTTACTTGCTAGCTCACGAACCTTAGGATTCTTGTGAATAGGATATACGACTTTAACATCTTCAAACTCATTCAGGATACGATTAACTGCATTAAACATATTTTCCATTGGTTGACCAAGATTTTCACGTCTATGGGCTGTCAACATGATTAGTTTACTGTCCTTAGCCCACTCTAAAATAGGATTGTCATAATGCTCTTGAACGGTTGTCTTCAAGGCGTCGATGACAGTATTTCCAGTAACATAGATATTCTCTCTTCCCTCTTTTAGAAGATTCTCTTTAGCCACTTCTGTCGGAGCAAAATTGAAATCCGAAATAATTGAAGTAGTCTGACGATTGAATTCTTCAGGAAATGGACTTTGAAGATTATAAGTTCTCAATCCTGCCTCTACATGTCCAACTTTAATTCCCATGTAAAATGCAGCTAAAGCTGTCGCAAAAGTGGTTGTAGTATCCCCATGAACAAGAACAATATCTGGTTTTTCCTGCTCTAAAACTGCTTGAATTTTATCTAAAATACTTGTCGTGATTGTAAATAGTGTTTGATTTGCCTTCATAATTCCTAAATCATAATCAGGAACAACTTTAAAGACATCTAAAACTTGCTCTAACATTTCTTTATGTTGACCGGTTACACACACAAGTGTTTTGATTGAATCGTTTTTCTTCAGTTCATTCACTAAGGGACACATTTTTATTGCTTCTGGACGCGTCCCAAAAACTAACATTACTTTTTTCATTTTGAATCTCCCATTAGTTTTTGATAAAATTTACGATAATTCTCTAAAAATAAAGGATAACTAAACTTCTCTTCATAATCTTTTTTAGCTTGATGAGCTAACCTAGTTCTAAGAGTTGAGTCAGTCGCCAGACTCTCAATAGCAGAAGCTAAGGCCCTAGCATCTTTAGCAGGAACCAAGATCCCATTTTCTTTTGTAACAACTTCATTAATGCCAGGAATATCTGTCGCAACCATGGTTTTTCCATTCATAAATGCTTCGATAACATTTAGAGCCAAGCCCTCAAATAATGACGAAGACACTAGGAAATCAAAACTATTAATACACTCGACTATATCCTGTCTATATCCTAAAAAAGATACTTTATCTTCCAGATTTCGTTCTTTAACCTTGTTTTCTAATTCGGCTCTAAGTTCTCCATCCCCAACGATAAATAAACGAAGGTTTTCATCTGAAATCAAAGAAATAGCATCAATTAAATAGGTCAAACCTTTTTGTTCAGATAATCTTGCAATACAGCCTAGCTTGATTCCATCAAACTTCATAATCTCATCAACTTGTCTATTTGACTGTTTCAAGATCACTCCGTTATAGATAACAGTGCTGTCTGCAACTCCCACATCATCTTTCAAATTTTGATTAACTGCTTGACCCACTGCAATACTATAGGCATTTTTCAGTGAAAATCTATATAAAGACAACTTATCTTTAAAGACATTATGAGCAGTGTAAACGTGGACTAGCTTGGGATTAATCAGTTTTAACAAACGAATATAAAAAGCTGCCATTCGATGATGCGTATGAACCAGAGTAATATCATTTGTCTTAATAATTTGATAAATAGTAAGAAGCAACTTCAACACAGTAAGAGGATTTTTGCTGTCTATATCTTGAATTTTATGATGGATAATTCCTTGGGCCTCTAATTTTGATTCCCAAAGGCCTCCTGTAGAAGCAACATGTACACTATCAAACTCATCTTTCAAATCAGAACTCAACTGGTACACGATTCTTTCCGCACCACCAATATCCATCGTTCGTGAAATATGTAAAATATTATTTTTTCGTTTTTCGTTTCTCATCTAAAACTCGCTTAATAAAGGTAACATTCCCTACAAAGTATCGTTTAAAGAGACGCTTTGGCTCATTAGCAACTCGGAACAACCACTCCAAGTTTGATTTCTGCATCCAAAGTGGGGCACGCTGAATGTGACCAGACAATACATCAAAACTACCACCTACACCCATAAAAATAGAATTCACTCCATTATCCATAAATTTTTGGATGATGTATTCTTTTTTAGGTGAAGTAATTCCAACAAATACAAAGTCGGGATTCTTTTCACGAATATCTTCCTGAATATCTTGCTCATCTTCCTCAGAAAAATAACCATTACGATGTCCAACAACTCGTAGATTGGGATACTCTTCTTTAAAATTTTGTAACATATCTTGCAAAACTTCTTCTTTAGCACCAAAAAAATACACTGAATAAGATTTTTCATCGGCTAATTTTAATAATCTTTGCATTAAATCAATTCCAGCAACTCGTTCTGGAACTTGGTAGCCCAAAAATCGAGAAGCTAGAACTACTGATGCACCATCTGCATTGATGATCTCAGACTCGTTAACTATCTTCTTAATAGCTTCATCTGATTGACATTGGTTAATCTTATCAGCGTTTACGCCCATTAAATGAAGAGGACGTTGTTCAATTACAAATTTCTCAACCTCTTGTACTGTTTCATCCATTGTTAAAGGGTCAATTCTGACCCCCATTAAATTAAAACTATTCAAATTAATCTCCCCATGTAGACTCAAAATGACCCTTACGCTCGGCTTCTTTTGGTAACTTCATGTAATCACCATATATTTTTGTTAAATATTCATCTGGGTTTGCATGGCAACTTATTTCTAAGTTCTCAAACTCTAGTAATTGTGGTTCACCGAATACTTCTTTTCTAGCAAGCTCACGTTCTCTGTAAGAGCCTAATACATTACCTACTATTGAACTAGTTTCAAAATCATATTGTTTAATTAGATTTTGTAATTTGTTGTTAATAGTGGCTGTTTTTAGAAGTTTATTTAATTTCAAAACTTTTGATATACTCACAATTGCATTTTCAAAACTTCCCCGATCTCTGTCATGTAGACGATCGATTACCGAAATTTTAGAAAGTGCACGATAGAATTTGATTTTGTTTGTATGAATAAAATAATGAAAACGATCATCTGGATAACCATCCAAAGGAAAAATATCTATGAATGGACTACATAGTTCATCTCCAAATGGAATTTGTAAGGATGTATCCATAATAGAGGTATTACCTAAATTGTCATCATGAAGTCTCAAAATAACATGTTCTGGAAGTTCTTTTTTACAAATAGATAAAAATTTTTCATAATCTTTTCGAGGCATCCCTAAATCCATATCATCATCCCAAGGAATAAATCCTTTATGACGAATGGCTCCTAGCAATGTTCCTCCCAAAGCATAATATCTTAAATCATGTTTACTACAAATAGCAATAAAGTTTTTCAATAAAGATAATTCTCCTAGTTGAATTTCCCTCACTTTATTCATAAAATCACTTCGCTCCATCTCTCATAAGTACAACTTTAATAGTTTTTAGTAAAATTTCAATGTCTTTCCAAATTGTCCAATCGTCTATATAAGCTACATCTAATTTAACAACTTCATCAAAATTCTTAATCTCACTTCTACCACTAACTTGCCAAAGTCCAGTGATACCCGGTTTAAAACTCAATCGACGTTTTTGTTCAGGTGTGTATGTCTCATATTCATCAACTGTTGGCGGTCTTGTTCCCACTAGGCTCATATCTCCTTTCAGAACATTCCAAAACTGGGGAAGTTCATCCAAGCTAGTTTTACGGATAAAGCGACCAATTTTTGTAATGCGAGGATCATTGTCCATCTTAAACATACCACCCTGCATGGTATTTTTCTCCAACAATTCTCTCTTTTTATCCTCAGCATCAATACACATTGATCTAAATTTATAAAAAGTAAAATGTCGGCCGTTTTTTCCTATGCGAGTCTGGGCAAAAATAGCAGGTCCACCATCTTTTCGAATAGCTGGAACTAGAACTATACTAACTAGACCACAAATCATTAAACCAAAAATAGAACCAATAATATCTATGACACGCTTAGCAATTACATGACTATTCTTATAAAATTTCGTCGAAAAAGTAATGACATTTAGACCAGCCATCCCACGGATTTTTTTGTCACGCCCTAGATTATGGTCAAAAGCATTTAGATTAACCGTTACATCAATTCCCATCGTTTCAAAACGAGAAATAAATTCACCAATATCATATTCTTCACTAGGAAGATTGATAAACACTTCGTCCACAACTTCGTGAGTTGCAAAATTTAAAATATTTTCGACTGGTACGACTGTAATAGTATCATGTTGGAAATTAGGTTTATCTAATACACTAACTGCCACCAGTTCTCCAAAGAAATCACCCGCATCAAGTAATTTATCCATCACTTTCTCAACTCTAGATGTTGCTGTAATCAAGAATAGTTTTTTACTCCATTTCAAATTAGGAAATACCCGTTTCGAATAATACTTGATACAAATATTGACTAGATACATTAGAATCGAGTGTAAGGTTAAGAAATACACCATGCCTCGTCTAGAGATACTAAAGCGTTCTTCTAAAAAGAAATTAGAAAGACTAATTGCCAACGCAAAGAAAATGATATATTTTGTCAAGCGAACAAGTTCAATCAAACTCCCTCGTCTAAAAAAATCTTGACCGTAATCGCTAAAATAAAATACTATGTAGTGGAGAATATATAGGACAATCATTGTTGTTGAAAGAATATCTGTCTCTTTAACAAAACTAAGAGAATACCCCAGTAACACTACTATAAAACTCTGGATTACTGCCAGAGATATTTTTATCCCTTTCTCTTCCATAACTACTTCCTTAGTCTATCCCTTATTCTATCCCCTATTTTTTACCGTAAGAACCATACTCACCGTAAGAACCATATTTCTCAGCTGAAGTATTGAATTTATTTAATACAACTCCTAAAAATGGTTTATTCGTTTGTTCCAATTGACCTTTAGCCTTCTGAACATCTTTTCTGTTAGCTTCTCCTGCCGCAGTAACTAAAACAGATGCATCACATTTTTGTGTAATAATAGCTGCGTCGATTACGATACCAATAGGCGCTGTATCAACAATAATATAATCAAAATACTTGCGAAGTGTGTCAATCATAGTGCTAAAATTTTCACTTTGCAATAAAGCAGTTGGGTTGGGTGAGATAGACCCAGCTTGAACCACAAATAGATTCTCAACATTGGTATCACATAAACCATGAGATAGGTCTGTTGTTCCAGATAAAAATTCTGTCAATCCAGTAATTTTTTCACGTGACTTGAAGACACCTGACATGACAGAATTACGAATATCAGCATCTACTAACAGGGTCTTGTAACCTGCACGCGCGAATGCCCAAGCAATATTTGTAGAAGTCGTTGACTTTCCTTCACCCGGTTTTACAGAAGTGATAGAAATTACTTGTAAATTATTTCCACTCAATTGTATATTCGTACGCAAGGCATTATAGTATTCTTCCGCTTTTTTGGCCAGATCTAATTTTTTCTGTGCTATTTCTAATGTCGGCATATCTCTCTCCTATTTCAATTTATCCAGATTTGGAACAACTCCCAACAATGCAATTTGCATAACATCTTCAATATCCTCTGGACGTTTCACTCGTGTATCAACCAGTTCAACGATAAGAACAGCGATAACCATAAATGCTGTTCCTCCAAGTAGCCCGATAATTGTATTTCTACGAATATTTGGAGAAGATGGTGCTGTAGCCGGACGAGCTTCTTCAAGTGTTGTGACATCAGAAACGCGTGTGATACTGATAATCTTTTCAGCTGCTACTTCTCTCAATGAGTTAGCAATACGACTAGCTTCCTCAGGGACTCTATCATTAACGGAAATAGATACGATACGAGTATCGACTGGTACAGTTACCTTGACTTTACTAGCCAAAGCTTTTGGTGATAGATCTAATTTCAAATTAGATGTAACTTTTTCCAAAACATCTTGAGACAAAATAATTTCACGATAGTCTTTAACTAAGTATGATCCAGCTTGCAAGTCTTGGTTTGTCAAACCAGGCTTATCTCCCTGATTACGGTTGACTACATAAATCCGTGTAGTACTAGTGAACTCCGGTTTTACGATAAAAGCACTGTAGGCAAAAGCTAAGGCTCCAGCTACAATCGCTACCAATGCAATTAGAATTTTTCTTTTCCAAAGAATTTTAAACAGGTGAAATACATCGATTTCCATAGTATTTTGTTCTTTCATATTTTCTCCTAAATTATTTGATCCATTATAATTTTCCTAGGGTTCTCTACAAATAGCTCTTCCGCCTTGTCTCTACCATACTTTTTAGAAATAATCTGACGAGCATCCTCCATGTAGGGAGGTCTACTATCTAAGTTATGCATGTCACTTGCAATGACATGAACCAGGTCTCTCTCCAAAAAATATTGGGCTCTCTTTTTCATAAATTTATAGGTTTCACCAAAGAGCTTAGGTTTTAGAACATGAGAACTATTTACTTGCGTATAGCATCCCATATCAATCAGTTCCCTAACACGTTTTTCATTGTTTTCCAACGCATCATAACGTTCAATATGAGCAATCACTGGGGTAATCCCTAACATCAAAATATTGCTTAACCCTTTATGAATATCGCGATAGGGTGTATTCATACTAAATTCAATCAAAGCATAACGACTGTTATTGAGAGTAGGAATGCGCTTGTTTTCTAATTTTTCTAGAACATCCGGAGTATAGTATATCTCTGCTCCGTAAGCAATGACCAAATCATCTGCCACTTCTTTAGCAATCTCACGAACCTTTAAAAAATTCGTCGCTATTTTTTCTTCTGGAGTCTCAAACATCCCTTTTCGACGATGGGAAGTCGAAACAATCATCCGAACTCCTTGATTATATGCTTCTATTAAAAGAGCTTTACTATCTTCTATAGACTTTGGCCCGTCATCTACATCAAAGACAATGTGAGAGTGGATATCAATCATATCATCTTCCCTCCATCACATCTTGTATCGCACTTTTAGCAGTTGCTAAACTACTATCATCGATTTCCATCATATAGAGGTTACTATCTGGCATAGCATAAGAAGGAAGTCCCATTCGACCTGTACCTTTGAGGTCTTGAGAGTTGACTTTATAACTACCACCACTCTCCAATTGAGTATTAATCAAATCTATCATCGTTTCGATAGGCATATTTGTTTGAAGGGAATCTTGCAAACCTTGAATAATATCACTATAATTTTTTAAGGCTTCAGTAGAAGTTAATTTCTGAATAATTGCGACAATAACCTTTTGTTGATTACGACCACGGTCACGATCTCCATCAGCCAACGAATAGCGTTCACGAACAAACCCAAGAGCTTGTTCAGAATCTAAATGGACATTTCCTACTGGGAAGTGGAACTTCCCGTGACGAGATGTAAACTCCTGATCATTGTATACATCTACACCACCTAAAAGGTCAATCAATTTCAAGAACGAAGTGAAGTTTAGACGAACATAGTAATTAATATCAACTCCATAAAGATTTTCCAAAGTATGAATAGAGGAGTCAACTCCATAAATACCTGCATGAGTCAACTTATCTTTTTGATTATTCCCGCCGTCAGCAATCGGAACATAAGAATCTCGAGGGGTTGTTGTCAATAGAATTTTTTTTGAATCTTGATTAACAGTCATCAAAATGTTGACATCTGAACGAGAAACTGAACTAATTGGTCCGTAAGTGTCAATACCACTCACATAGACATTGAAGGATTTGTTCTTAGAAACTTTAGGAGCAGCTACTTCTTTGGTGATATTTTTAGTGTAGATTTTCCTAATTTTTGATGCGTAATCAGGGTATTCAGATTCTATAATATTTTCAAAGACGCTATTTAAGACAATCGCTTTTGCTTCACCTGATACCAAGCTCTTATAAGCTGCAAGGTATGAGGTGCTTTGTTCAACCGTCAATTCTTTGCTCTGACTAGTTTTGATATCAGCTATCAATTTTTGAATATTATCATTATCAGTATCCGTAGGTCCTGTAACACTATCTAATTGCGTGACATTATGAACGTCACTATCTTTCAGAACAACAACACTCATTGAGTATTCTGAGTAATTTGACGTAGAATTGATATGACTAGTAAAGCCGACAAATTGTTGCAGTGCAAAAAAAGAAACTGAACTCATTAAAATAGCTAGTGTTAAAAAGAAAATTGTAAACTTTTCTGCTTTTCTATAAATGATCAAAAGCAGACTCGCTAAAGCGACCAAAATCACTACAGCTGCCGTCATAACATTCAGGTATCTAAACGCCAATATATTATGTCTAAAAATCAAGAACAGCAAAAAACCACCCAATAATACATAAATGGTTAATAAAGCTATATTAATGCTCCGCTTAACTTTACCCGAACGGGCTCTTTTTGAACGTTTATTCATAGTTTTCCCCTATATGTTGATTATCAGAATTATTATATCACAATCATGAAATAATTTCCATTTATTCCTTTTTTTATCAGCGTTTTCAATATATCTTCTAAATGTACTCCGAAGGAATAATTGTTTTTTTATAACCTGTAAAGTATCTATCGTTTCCTATTTTGATATTCTCGTTTCATAGACAGAGGAATACGAATCAAAAATATAACAAACAAGGTCCCTTACGGAACCTCGTTCATCTATTTGACATGATTTTCTGCTTCTTTTTGAGCCTTTTCGATTGCTTTTTTGCTTTCTTGCTCCCATTTGGTCTTAGCTTCTTCATACTGCTTGGTAGTCACAGTATCTTTTTGCAGTTTCATATACTTGTAGTTATTGCCATCACCCTTAATGCCGACCAGTGAATAGCCTCTTGTAAATGGCGTTACTTTGGTTACAGAAGCTGTTCCACCGCTCGACATAGCTGACATAATCAGAGAATTGTCAATCATCCAAGCCTGTGCTTCAGCATATTTTTCATAGCGTTTGGCTACATCTTTATTTTCACTATCTGCATCTTTGAGCATATTGGTGTAGGTATCAAGCCCCAAGCTAGCAATCTTAGCTTTATCTTCCTGAGCATCTAGACCAAAAATCTTGAGATAGAATCCATCCTCAGCGTTGAAAGGATTGAGATAAGTTGATGGATCTTGGTAGTCACCTACCCAGCCATCAAAGTTCAAATCATAGTCTCGATCAGCTGGTGTCGGTGCTAAGAAGGCTACGTTATTAAAATCATCTGTTGAAAGTTGCTGAACATCAATGACAATGTTATCAGCACCTAAAACCGACTCAAGGGTCTGCTTAACTGAGTTCATGCCTGTCACAGCATTTTTACTTGTCTGATCAACTGCAACATCCAAGTGAATTGGGAAAGTCACACCTTGACTGGCCATTTCTTTTTTAGCTTCCGCAAATTTTGCTTGGGCTTTTTCTTTGTTGAAATAGGCATCCTGAGCATCTGCCAGGTTCATACCTGACCATTCTGTGCCATAGTTAACCAATTTAGAAGCGACTACTTCTCCAAAGGTCTTGTCTCCAACTTGGACAAATGTTGGAGGCACTAGGGTGTTACGAAGAGTCTTGCTAGCTGCTTCTTCCCCATTTGACTGAGCAGAATAGACTGTGCGGTCCAAGGCAAAGTTCACCGCTTGGCGGAAGTTTTTGTTCAAGACAGCTGTCTCAGTTGACTTCTTCTGCTCATCTGTCGTTTTAGCAGTGTGATTGTAAGCCTTACGGTTGACGTTGAAATTAAAATACCAAGAAGTCTTGTCTTGCAAGCTATAGACGATATTATCCTTATATTTCTCCTTGGTCTTGGCAAAGTTAGAACTATTTGGATAAACCCCAGCGATAGAATAAGCTCCACTTTCAAAGTTACGGATGGTCAATTCTTGGTCTGAACCATCAAAATAGGCCAATTTCACGTGTTCAATCGATACTTTGTCATGATCATAGTAATGCGGATTCTTCACATACTCGATAGATGATTTTGATGTGAAATCTTTTAACAAATAAGGTCCGCTGTAGAGAATGCTATCTGGAGATAGGGTACCAAAATCTTTCCCTTTCGAGTTTAGAAACTCTTCATTTACCGGGAAAAGAATACTGTTGGTTGTTTTTGAGTTCCAGTAAGGTTCTGGGCGTGCCAAAGTATATTCAACGGTCTGGTCGTCGATTGCCTTCACCCCAACCTTAGAGAAATCAGAATCCGCTCCTGTAATATAATCATTCAAGCCCTTGATTGAGTTTTGAATCAAGTCAATAGCCTGTGATTTATTATCCACTGCATACTTGATACCTGTCACAAAATCTTGTGCCTTGACTGGGGCGTACTCTTCACCGTCAGCCGTGAACCATTTGGCATCTTTTCTCAGTTTATAGGTATAAGTCAGACCGTCGCTTGAAACAGACCAGTCTTCTGCCAAAGATGGAACTAGGTTTCCATGGTTATCATTTTCAAGCAAGCCATCAACTAGGTTGGTAATGATGGCTGTATTATCAGCGTAGTAGTCTAGTAAATAGTTAAATGTAGTTGGGTTTCCACTAAAGGTTGATGAGTAAGTTTTTGTATCTGAACCTGATTGTCCGCAAGCAGCTAAAAGCAAAGCAGCCGCAAAAGTCAGGCCTGCACTAAGGATACGCTTTTTTGTAGTCATCTTCTTTCTCCTTTATGTTAGTTTTTATAACATAGATTTATTTTACCAAAATAGTGGAAATTTGTAAAGTTAATTGAATTTTGAGAATGAAAGTTTATAAATCTTTGCCATAAAAAAACAAAGGATTTCTGCCTTTCATACAGTCCTCCCTTGTTTTTATACGATTTCATTTTTAGATTTTTCTGTAAAAAATGTTTATAGTAATTCCACACAGAAAGCATCCCATGGAGCCAAGATTTGTTTTTCAAAAACTTCTTGAACTGCGGTGTTTTCAATCAAAACAGATTTGATGTTTCCTTCTACGATCAAGTCTTGCTCTTCATTGGACAAGTTAGCCACAACTAGGAAACGACGGTTCCCATCTTTACGGATATAAGCGAAGACCTTGTCAGTTGTTTCCAAGAGTTCAAAGTCAGCTCGAATCAGCCAGCTGTTTTCCTTACGAATTTGGACCAACTTCTGATAAGTATAGAAAATAGAATCCGGATTTGCCAGCACTTCTTGAACGTTGATAGCTTTATAATTCGGATTCACTGCCAACCAAGGTTGACCTGTTGAGAAACCAGCATTTTTGCTCTCGTCCCATTGCATAGGGGTACGGGCATTGTCGCGACCAATGACACGGATACTGTCCATGATTTCTTCCATCGAAACACCTTTTTCAAGAGCCTCACGCGCATAGTTGAGGGATTCAATATCTTCTACTTGGTCCAGTGTTTCAAACGGATAGTTGGTCATCCCAATCTCCTCACCTTGGTAGATATAAGGAGTTCCTCTCATGAGATGAAGTAAGATGGCAAAGGCTTTGGCAGATTTTTCGCGGTATTCTTGGTCATTTCCCCAGATTGAGACGATACGAGGGAGGTCATGATTGTTCCAGAAGAGCGAATTCCAACCGTCCTCAACTCCTAACTCTGTCTGCCATTTGTTGAAGATTTCTTTTAACTTAGGGATATTCAGCTCTTTTTGATAATGCCATTTAGGTTGCCCTTCCTGATACTGAAGACAGATATGCTCAAACTGGAAGACCATAGACAATTCTTGCCCCTTTGGATCAGAGTAGAACTTGGCAATTTCTGGTGTTGCCCCCCAGGTTTCCCCTACTGTCAAGAGATTCTTATCTCCAAAGGTCGCCTGATTCATCTCCTTGAGATAGGGGTGGAGCATGGGACCGTTATTAACTACTTTCTCATCAGGAATTTTCCCAATCATGTCAATGACATCCATACGGAAACCGCCAATGCCTTTATCAATCCAGAAGTTCATCATCTCATAGATTTTCTGGCGAAGTTTTTCATTTTCCCAGTTAAGATCAGGCTGTTTCTTACTGAAAAAGTGGAGATAGTATTGACCTGACTTTTCATCGTATTCCCAAGCAGATCCGCTAAAAATAGAATCTAAATCGTTAGGCTCATCCCGCCAGATATAGTAGTCACGTTCAGGGCTGTCGGGATTTTCACAGGCCTCGACAAACCAAGCATGTTCATCCGAGGTATGATTGACCACCAAGTCCATGATAATACGAATATCACGCTTCTTAGCTTCTGCGATCAGTTGGTCCATATCCTCCATGGTTCCGAAAATAGCAGCAATCGCTTGATAATCAGCAATATCATAGCCATTATCATCCATAGGGCTGTCATAAACGGGAGAAAGCCAAATCGCTGTAATTCCTAACTTAGCTAAATAGTCTAACTTACTGGTAATACCTGGCAAATCGCCAATTCCATCTCCATTGCTATCCATAAAGCTCTTAGGATAAACTTGATAGACTACGGCATTGTGCCACCATTTTTCTTGCATCTTCTTACCTCACTATTTTCATAATTCACAGTCTATGATAGCGCTTTTTAAAATTTTATGCAAGCGTTTGCCTAATCTTTTTGATTCCTTTTTTAACTCCATAGTTTCCTAACTTCCAATTTTTTATTATAATAGAGGTCAGAGGTAAAAAAATGAAAAAACAAGCTTTTAGTTCTGAACAATATTTGAATCTACAGCGCGACCACATTTTGGAGCGCATTAACCAATTTGACGGCAAGCTCTACTTGGAGTTTGGCGGCAAAATGTTAGAAGATTTCCACGCTGCTCGCGTTCTTCCTGGTTATGAGCCTGACAACAAAATCAAGCTCTTACAAGAATTGAAAGAGCAGGTTGAGGTTGTGATTGCTATTAATGCTAGCAATATCGAACATTCCAAAGCACGTGGTGACTTGGGCATTTCTTATGACCAAGAAGTTCTTCGTTTGATTGACAAATTCAATGAATTAGGGATTTTTGTTGGCTCCGTTGTCATCACACAGTACGCTGGCCAACCCGCTGCAGATGCCTTCCGCAATCAGCTTGAGAAAAATGGAATTGATTCTTATCTTCATTATCCAATCAAAGGATATCCGACAGATATGGATCACATCATTTCTCCAGAAGGCATGGGGAAAAACGACTACATCAAAACCAGTCGCAACTTGATTGTCGTGACCGCTCCTGGACCTGGTTCTGGAAAATTGGCAACTTGTATGTCCAATATGTACCACGACCAAATCAATGGTATCAAGTCTGGCTACGCTAAATTTGAAACCTTCCCAGTTTGGAATCTTCCCCTTCATCACCCAGTCAATTTGGCCTACGAGGCTGCCACAGCTGACCTTGATGATGTCAACATGATTGACCCCTTCCATCTCCAAACCTACGGAGAAACTACTGTCAACTACAACCGTGATATCGAGATTTTCCCAGTGCTCAAGCGCATGTTAGAACGTATCCTTGGTAAATCTCCATACGCTTCACCGACAGACATGGGTGTCAACATGGTTGGTTTCGCTATTACAGATAATGAGGCTGCTGTCGAAGCTTCTAAACAAGAAATCATCCGCCGTTACTATCAAACTGTTCTTGATTTCAAAGCCGAAAAAGTTGGCGAAGCTGCTGTCAAAAAAATTGAGTTGCTCATGAACGACCTCGGCATCACACCTGCAGACCGTAAGGTTGCTGTCGTTGCGCGTCAAAAAGCAGAAGAAACTGGTGGACCAGCCCTAGCCCTTGAATTGCCAAGCGGAGAAATTGTCACTGGTAAGAACTCAGAGCTCTTTGGTCCTACAGCCGCTGCCTTGATCAACGCTATCAAGAAATCAGCTGACATTGCCAAGGAAGTAAAACTCATCGAGCCTGAAGTCGTCAAACCGATCCAAGGTCTTAAAATCGATCATCTGGGTAGTCGCAATCCACGCCTGCATTCAAATGAAATTTTGATTGCACTTGCCATCACAGCTACAGAAAATTCTGATGCTGCTCGTGCTATGGAAGAACTTGGCAACCTCAAAGGAAGCGAAGCCCACTCAACCATCATCTTGACTGATGAAGATAAGAATGTCCTTCGTAAACTGGGTATCAACGTAACCTTTGACCCTTACTACCAATACGACCGCTTGTATCGTAAATAACGATTCAAACCTCTCCACACTCGGAGAGGTTTTCTCTCTGTCTCAAGAGCCGGCTTTATGTTATAATAAAAAGAGAAAACTGAAAGGATTTACCATGTCAAAAGAAGTTATTGTCGAAAGTTTTGAACTTGACCACACTATTGTTAAAGCACCTTATGTCCGCTTGATTGGGGAAGAAACAGGGCCAAAAGGAGACATCATCTCCAATTATGATATTCGTTTAGTGCAACCCAATGAAGACTCTATCCCTACTGCTGGCCTTCACACTATCGAGCACCTCTTAGCCAAACTCATCCGTACTCGCATTGACGGCATGATTGACTGTTCACCATTTGGTTGCCGTACAGGCTTCCACATGATTATGTGGGGACGCCACACCAGTGCTGAAATTGCAGCTGTTATCAAGGATTCGCTCAAGGAAATCGCTGAAACCACTACTTGGGAAGATGTTCCTGGAACAACTATCGAATCTTGCGGAAACTACAAGGATCACAGCCTCTTTTCTGCTAAAGAATGGGCAAAACTCATCTTGGAACAAGGGATTTCAGATGATGCCTTTGAACGCCATGTCATCTAAACACAAAAAAAGGAACCAGTTTTTTCAGCTGGTTCCTTCTTTTTTATTCTCAAAATTCTGTCTTAGGCTTTTTCACGAATGACCAAAACACCATCTTCCATATCTGCTTCCAGATGTTTAGCATCTAGGTGATCCAAATGGAAATCTGTCACCTTATCACGAATTTCTTGTTCAACCACGCGACGAAGAGGACGAACACCCATGACTTCGTCATAACCTTCTTCTGTGATATACTCCTTAGCTGCTTGACTGACTACCAAATCAATGTCTTTCTTAGCCAAGGTTTGGTTAACTTCAACCAACATAAGGTCTACAATCTTAGAAAGATCTTCTTTGCTCAAGTGTGAGAACTCGATGACAGCATTGAAACGGTTAAGGAATTCTGGACGGAAGAATGGTTTCAAACGATCCATCAATTCTGGTTTATCCGCATCTTCTGTCAAGTTGGCTTCATACCCAAAGCCAGCATTTGATGTTGCAATAATGACAGTGTTCTTGAAGTTCACGGTATTTCCTTGACCATCAGTCAAACGACCGTCATCCAAGACTTGAAGGAGAAGGGTGATGACTTGAGGATCAGCCTTTTCAATTTCGTCCAAGAGGATGATAGAGTATGGATTGCGACGGACGCGTTCTGTCAAGGTATTGCTATTGTCATCATACCCCACATAACCTGCTGTTGTACCGATTAACTTAGAAACAGCTGTGCGGTCACTGTATTCAGACATATCCAAGCGGATAATCGCATCCTTAGTCCCAAACATATCGAGCGCCAATTGTTTAGCAAGTTCTGTCTTACCAACCCCAGTTGGACCTACAAAGAGGAAGCTACCGATTGGGCGATTGCCTTCATCAAAACCAGCACGGTTACGACGGATAGCACGAGCTACCGCTTCTACCGCCTTGTCTTGGCCGATTACCTTGTGTTCCAAGCGATGCGCCATATCTTTCAAACGTTCGATGTCCGTAGCCCCCATTTGAGATACTGGAATACCCGTCATACGTTCTACAGATTCAGCCACATCGTTGACACTTGCAGTCACTTTCATATCTTCTGTATGGTTTTCGATTTTCTTTTCCAATTCTGCGATGCGTGTTTTATAATTTAGAGCTGCTTCAAAATCTTCTGCCTCAACTGCTTTTTCTTGCTTGTCTTTTTCTGCCTCAATTTCACGTTCAACAGCATGAACATCTGTTACTGGATGCTGAGCTGCCAAGTGAGCCGCCGTAACATCGACAAGGTCGATAGCCTTATCTGGCAAGCTACGTTGTGGAATATATTGAACAGAATAATCCACCGCTGCTTTCAAAACTTCGTCTGGCAAGATGACATTGTGGTGTTGTTGATAGAGGTCACGAATTCCTTGAAGAATTTTAAAAGTATCCTCTGCTGAAGGAGCATTTACCTTGACTTCGTTGAAACGACGAGCAAGAGCTGCATTCTTCAAGATAGTATTACGGTATTCATCTTGAGTAGTTGCGCCAATCACTGTCAATTCTCCACGTGAAAGAGCTGGTTTCAAGATATCAGCAAGACCTTTAGACCCTTGACCATCACCTGTGCTACCAGCACCAAGAATTTGGTGAATTTCATCAAAGAAGAGGATAATATTCCCTGCTTCTTTCACTTCATTTACTAGATTTTGAACGTTTTCTTCAAAGCTACCACGGTATTGGGTCCCAGCCTCAAGGCCTGAGATATCAATGGAAATAATTTCCTTATTCTTAATAGCAGCTGGAACATCACCATTCACAATAGCTTGTGCCAAACCTTCGACAACGGCTGTCTTACCAACGCCTGCATCTCCGACCAAAACAGGATTGTTCTTGGTACGGCGCGAGAGGATTTCAGATGCTTCTTGAATTTCCTTGTTTCGTCCGATAACAGGATCCATCTTGCCCTCACGCGCTTCTGCAGTCAAGTTTCGACCTAGTTTTGCAAGGACACCATCTTGTTTCATACCTGACGTATGATGTGGCATTTGTCCATCAGTTTCTGCATTTCCTGGCAATTGACCAGTTGCACGATAGTGAGCAAACTCCTCAGGTGTGACTTCGCGTCCATTAATTAAGTAACGGCGATTTTCAGAACTATATCCACGCATACCACCCATCAATTGGTTAAATAAATCATCCATGTTGTTAAAATTATTAAAGTTGTTGTTCATATTCTTTACCTCTTTTTGTTATTTATTATTACTGATATTGACTATCTTTGACCTTTGTTTTAAAAAATTTAGACTAGCTAAATCGCTACTCTACGTACTATTTCTGGTTTTTCTTTTTCAAGCAGGAGTAGACTATCTTTACTTCTAAAGATTTCTAGATTAAACATAGACCCCACCTCTTTCTATTTTACTTTAAATAAGTGTTCTAGCAAGGTTTTCATTTACCTTACGTTCATAATATACTACATTAGTCAAAAAAGGTCAAGCAATTTGACTTTAATTGACCAATAAATTTTACAAAAAGAAGAACTAGCTTTTAACTAGTCCTTCTTTGTATTATTTTATATAATCTTAGCTCAACGCATCCAAAGCATCATCCATTGAAAGAACTTCGTGGAATACACGTTGTGTCAATTCAGTTTTTTGTTCTGGAGTGAGGTATTTAGTGTTTACACAGTATCCAGAGATACGTACGATAACGTCTTCACCTGACATGATCTTTTCGTAAACATCGTTCAAGTCCATAACGTTCAAGTTAACGTGTTGTCCACCGTTTTCGAAGTAACCATCAAGGATTGTTACCAAGTTATCAACTTGTTCGTCACGAGTCTTACCAAGAGCGCGAGGTGATACTTGTGTAGTCAATGAGATACCATCAGCTGCATAACTAAAGTCAAGGCTAGAAAGTGAGTTCAAGTTTTGCAACCATCCACCTTTAGCTTTGTTAGATGGGTTAGCACCTGGTGAGAAGAATTCAAGTTTAGACAAGTTCACAGAACCATCTTCGTTGAGGTATACACCTTTGTGGACTGGTGAGTTACCAGTTTGTTTAGAGTAAGCAACGTTAGATGTGATAGTCAAAAGTGAAACTGTAGCTTCTGCGTCTTTGTAAAGTTTATGGCTACGTAGACGAGTTGTGTAAGCTTCGATCAACCATTCTGCCAATTCGTTTGAACGTGGGTCATCTTCACCCCAACGTGGGTATTCACCGATTGTTTCGTAATCGTAGATGTAGCCATTTTCGTCACGGATTGGTTTAACTGTAGCGTATTTGATAGCTGACAATGTATCAACAGTGTTAGCAAATCCACAGATACCGAATCCCATGTTCGCACGTTGTTTAGTTGGTAAGAAGGCCATTTGAACAGCTTCGTAGTTGTACTTATCAGTCATGTAGTGGATGATGTTCAAAGCATCTACGTAAGTGTCAGTCAACCAGTCAAGAGATTTTTCAAAGTTAGCTTTAACTGATTCAAATTCAAGAACTTCGTCACGGATTGGTTCGATGTCAAATACTTTGTAATCTTTGTGAACATCGTCGTAACCACCGTTCAAACCAGTAAGAAGGGCTTTCAATACGTTTACACGCGCACCGAAGTACTGGATGTTGTGGCGTTGTTCTTCATTTTCTGGGTCAAGTGGAGACACACAGCATGAGATACAGCTCATTTCACCATATCCATCTTTAGCCATTGTTGTTACACCTTCGTATTGGATAGAAGAGTGTTTGTGGCTCATGTGCATACAGTAGCGACGGAAGTTGTATGGCAATTTATCAGTCCAAAGAACTGTCAAGTTTGGTTCTGGAGAGTTACCGATGTTGTCTAGAGTGTTCAAGAAACGGT
Source organism: Streptococcus sp. KR (assembly GCF_002238115.1). Classification (GTDB taxonomy): domain Bacteria; phylum Bacillota; class Bacilli; order Lactobacillales; family Streptococcaceae; genus Streptococcus. The sequence goes on from NZ_NGVM01000014.1 coordinate 53,197, forward strand.
AGTCCATCTTAGTAACACGGTGACGACCGTCGTTACCCATACCAGCCATAGAAGTTGTGATGAAAGTTGGGTCACCTGAGTACAATTGGTCGTAAGCTTTTGTACGAGCAAATTTAACTGTACGAAGTTTCATAACGAAATCATCAACGAATTCTTGGATTTCTGATTCAGTAAATGTACCACGAGCAAGGTCACGTTCTGCAAAGATGTCCAATACGATTGGCACACGACCTAGAGATGTAGCAGCACCGTTGATAACACGGCAGACAGACATGAAGGCGATGTTAACCCATTGGATAGCTTCTTTAACGTTCATCGCTGGTTTGCGAACGTCAACTCCGTAAAGGTCACCCAAGCGAACAACTTGTTGCAATGCTTGGTATTGAAGGTTGATTTCTTCACGAAGACGGATTGTTTCTTCATCGATTTCTTCGATTGCGTTCCAGTCGTTTACTTTTTCTTGCATCAAGTAGTCTGCACCGTAAAGAGCAAGACGTGCGTAAACACCGATGATACGTCCGCGTGAGTATGCATCTGGAAGACCAGTTACAGTGTGAGCGTGACGAGCGCGACGAATGTTTGAAGTGTAAGCACGGAAGATACCGTCGTTAACTGTTGTTACGTATTTTGTAAAGATTTCGTGAACAGCTGAATCTGGTTCGTATCCATTTTCTTTCAAAGTAGTTTCAGCCATACGGATACCACCTTTTGGCATGAAGTTCAATTTGAAGAGTTCATCGTTTTGGATACCGAAGATAACTTCATTTTCTTTATCGATAAATCCTGCTGGAATGTCAGCAATAGATGTTGGACGAGTGTCCATTGGGAAACGAGTTTCTTCGTAGTGAGCCTTAGTTTCTTCTACAATTTTTTTGATGTGAAGTGAACGTTCTGTTGGTCCTGCGAGGAAGCTTTCGTCTCCATCGTAAGGTGTGTAGTTAGCTTGTACGAAGCGTGATACACTTGCTTTTTCTTTCCAATCTACGCCTTTGAAGCCTTCCCAAGCTTTGTCAAAAATATCTTGTGCTTCAACAACTGTCTTAACAACCATGTTAATGTCCTCTTTTTTCTTTCTAGTAACAGTCATCTGTTACATTCATGAGACAAGTATACCATACAGTAATCGTTTTCAACAAGTGGAAAATCCCTATTTTTACACTTTCTTTTCTAAAACAGTCTATATTTCGTTCCAAACTGTATTATATTTTTGAAAAAACGAAGTCCTTTTTCCTTTTTTTCAGAAAAAAGGGTATAATGAAAGAAAATAAGCAGTAAAAAGGAGCTATGCATGTTGATTTTTCCTTTGTTAAATGATTTGTCAAGAAAAATCATCCATATTGACATGGATGCCTTTTTTGCTGCGGTGGAAATCAGAGATAATCCTAAACTCAGAGGAAAACCTGTCATTATCGGCAATGACCCTCGGCAAACAGGTGGGCGTGGTGTCGTTTCCACTTGTAGCTATGAGGCGCGAGCTTTTGGTGTCCATTCAGCCATGAGCTCTAAGGAAGCCTATGAACGCTGTCCCCAGGCAATCTTCATCTCAGGAAATTATGAGAAATACAAGGCTGTGGGACTCCAGATTCGATCTATTTTTAAGCGCTATACAGATTTGATTGAACCTATGAGTATTGACGAAGCCTATTTGGATGTGACAGAAAATAAACTCGATATCAAGTCAGCGGTCAAAATCGCTCGCCTCATTCAAGAGGATATCTGGCAAGAACTCCATCTAACTGCTTCTGCTGGCGTTTCTTACAACAAATTCTTAGCTAAAATGGCCAGTGATTATCAAAAGCCACATGGTCTGACAGTGATTCTACCTGACCAGGCTGAGGATTTTCTCAAACAAATGGATATTTCCAAGTTTCATGGAGTAGGAAAAAAGACAGTAGAACGTCTTCATCAAATGGGAGTTTTTACTGGCGCTGACCTACTTGAAGTCCCTGAGGTAACCCTAATAGACCGTTTTGGCAGACTGGGCTATGACCTGTATCGAAAGGCTCGTGGTATTCACAATTCCCCCGTCAAATCCAATCGCATCCGTAAATCAATCGGGAAGGAGAAAACCTATGGAAAGATTCTCCGTGCCGAGGAAGACATCAAAAAAGAGCTGACTCTTCTATCAGAAAGAGTCGCTCTCAATCTCAGTCAACAAGAAAAAGCTGGAAAAATTGTCATTTTGAAAATCCGCTACGAAGACTTTTCAACTCTTACCAAACGAAAAAGTCTGGCTCAAAAAACACAGGATGCTAGTCAAATAAGCCAAATAGCCCTGCAACTCTATGAAGAATTAAGCGAGAAAGAAAGAGGTGTCCGCCTGCTGGGGATTACCGTGACTGGATTTTAAAACCTTGAAGAGTTGACCCTTCAAGGTTTTTCTTATACAAATAAACGGACAAAGCTATACAGTAGCAAGACGCTACCGAGTACAATACGGTATTTACCGAAAAGGGTAAAGTCGTGTTTTTTCACATAGCTAGTCAAAAAGCGAATAGCCACCATGCTGACTGCAAAAGCTACTCCCATCGCAACCAAGAGCAAGAACAATTGCCCAAAGTCCAAGAGTTGTCCTGCTTTCACAAATTTGAAAATCTTTAAGGCACTGGCTCCAAACATAACAGGAATCCCTAAATAGAAGGTAAATTCTGTCACAACAGAACGACTAGTTCCATTCAACAAACCACCGACAATCGTTGCTCCAGAACGGCTTGTCCCTGGTAAAAGGGCAAGAACTTGGAAGAGGCCGATATAGAAGGCTGTCGTATAAGGAAGCTTATCCAACTCTGTTACACTTGGCTCGATAGCACGCACTTTATTGCGCTTTTCCAAATAGATAAAGGCAATCCCATAGATAATCAACATGAGAGCAACTGAAACCATATTATGGAAGTGAGTATCAAACCAATCATCAAACTTAAATACAGCAAGCAAAGGTAAAGTAGCTACAAGAACTTTAGACCACAGTTGCCAAGTTCGACGAACTTCCTGCTTGTCTTTACCCGGTTTAAAGGGATTGAGCTTATTAAAGTAAATCACCATAACCGCCAAAATCGCACCAAGCTGAATCACGACATTAAACATGGACATAAAGACTTCATTTTGATTTTGGTATTGGATAAATTCCTCTGCTAAAATCAAGTGACCTGTACTTGAAATCGGCAGCCATTCCGTAATTCCTTCAACAATACCGAAGAAGATAGATTTTAAAATTTCAATAAGATACATAGATTACTCCTTTTTCTATCTTCCATTATAGCATATTTTTTCAGTCTGTGACAGTTCTCTTTAAAAGGCACCGATACTACCACCGCCTCCACCGCCAGAGAAGCCACCGCCAGAACTTCCATTTCCAGAAGATACGGAATAGGTACTTGCTGTGTTTGCGATGCTGGCATAATGGCTCATTTGCGCGCTTGAATGATAAAACATACCGTGCCAGCCATAATCTACATAGAGATTGATATCTTGATTTTCCACTTGAATCTGATGAACCTTCATCAAATGACTGACCTTGTCCGCATAGCCAAATAAGGTCGCATAGACCAAGAGGCGATTCCAGACAACAATACTTTCCAATTCAGCCTGATCCAATCGTGCAATCTCACGCAACATATTTTCAAAACTGGTCCAGAGATAGTAGACTTCTGCTCCTGCTTCATTTAGGACACCATCACGATTATCTAATCGAAGCTTCCAATAATAGAAAACAGCCAAAACCAAACCTAGAAAACCAAGTATAGGCAAGGGGAGGAAAAGATAGCCATAAACATCCAAACTGTACAAGAACAAACCAAATCCGATAAATAGGGGTAGGATAGTAGAGAGTCCCATCCCCACTTGCAAGGCCTTTTCCCCACCAGTTAAAGGACGATAGTAATCCGGAAGCCCCCAGAAGGTAACCCGATTTCTCACTCCTTCTTGCATCTGGTTCAATACTTCTTCAAAAGAAGATTTGAGCTGACGCCCCTTTGCTTGAATCCGTTTTTCATCAGAGGCTTTTGCTCTACGATAAAGACTATCAGATACCTTGTAATTCGCAAACAAATTGGAAAGAGTTTCTTCTTTTTTGCCTGAAAAAGCTAGATTTAGGCAGTCTTTCTCAAAGCTTGACAAACCATCTTCTTTTACTAGCCTCAAACCAACTGCATCTCCTTCTGAAATGATAGAGACATTCCCACGGTCTATCACATCTAACAAAGTAGCTTGAATAAGTTGGTCAAAGGTGAATTTTCCATCTCCCTTGACCAAGGGACTCACTTCCTCCAAGGAGGTCGAGTAGACAGCCTCTGATAAAACCATAGGCTCTAATTCCATTGGTGGTTCATAGAGACGATGATTTTTGGCATATTTGACCGAAGGAGTGGTCTTTCTTCTATAAATAAAATAAAAGCAAATACTCAATAACAAGGAGATAGAAAGTATCGAAGGGAAGACCCAAGTAACGAGTTGTTTACTCTGATCTTTTTCTTTAAAAATCGAGTCTTCTATCTTATTAAACTCTTCTAAACGATTCCCTTTCAATCCCTGATCCCTAGCGCTAGCAAAATCGGTCCGAGGCCAATAGGCATGTAACTCAACTCCACGTTTAGCCGGAAGATTGTCTAAACGGATGGTATAATCAAGGTTACTCTTTTCAACCGTTCCCTCTCTAAAAAGTTTCCCTGTATGGAAAAAGAGTTTTTCAGCCCCCTTGTCTCCCCTTACATGAAATTCAAACTTCCCAATAGCCCCTGAACTATCTGTCAGAGGTTGCCAATTTAATTCAGCGATATCATCATAAAGGAAAAGCAAATTCTTTAAGTTCCAGACAAGGTCAATTTCAACTGTGTCGCCTTCCTGGCCTGGATTATAGACTTTAACAGTATAACCATCTGCTCCTTCTATCACTTCGCTAGTAACGTCTGCTAGTTCAGCACCATTTTTCGCAGCCTGAACCTTTGGATGAGGATCAATGTCAAATCCACTAGGCATCTTGCCTGCACGTCCAAGTCCCACGATTTGACCCTTAAAGTCCTCCTCAAACTGGTAAACTATCTTCTGTCTAAATTCTGCTGTATTGTCTGCATGAATATACAAATCACCTTGATAAGAGTTTATCTTGAAATCAATGGCAAAAACAGAGAATGGCAGAAGACAAAACAAGCCTAACACCAGTAAGAAAAAAGTTTTTTTCATCAACTAAGCCCCCTTTTTATCTTTGCTATCATTATATCATTTTTTCACAAGTAAGGGCTTACCTATATTGAAAAATAGAGTTTTTTTCGATAAAATAGGAGACAGTTATTTTTTAATAGATTAGAAATAGGAGAAATCATGAGAAAAATATACTTATCTATTTTCACAAGTCTCTTGCTGATGCTGGGACTTGTCAATGTTGCCCAAGCCGATGAATATTTACGCATCGGGATGGAAGCAGCATATGCTCCCTTTAACTGGACTCAGGACGATGATAGCAATGGAGCTGTCAAAATCGATGGGACTAACCAGTATGCTAACGGATACGATGTTCAAATCGCCAAGAAAATCGCTAAGGACTTAGGTAAAGAACCTTTAGTTGTTAAAACCAAGTGGGAAGGTCTAGTCCCTGCCCTTACTTCTGGTAAGATTGACATGATTATCGCAGGTATGAGTCCAACTGCCGAACGCAAACAAGAAATTGCCTTTTCAAGCAGCTACTACACTAGCGAACCAGTTTTGCTTGTCAAAAAAGATTCTGCCTACGCAAGTGCTAAATCTTTGGATGACTTTAACGGTGCGAAAATCACTTCTCAACAAGGTGTCTACCTTTATGACTTGATTGGTCAAATCCCAGGCGCTAAAAAAGAAACTGCCATGGGAGACTTCGCTCAAATGCGCCAAGCACTTGAAGCTGGTGTTATCGATGCTTATGTTTCTGAACGACCAGAAGCTCTGACTGCTGAAGCTGCTAACTCTAAGTTCAAGATGGTTCAAGTAGAACCAGGTTTCAAAACTGGGGAAGAAGATACGGCTATTGCCATTGGACTTCGTAAAGATGACAATCGTATTAGTCAAATCAATACCAGCATTGAAACCATTTCAAAAGACGACCAAGTTGCCTTGATGGATCGTATGATCAAAGAGCAACCTGCCGAAGCTACAACAACTGAAGAGACTAGCAGTAGTTTCTTTAGCCAAGTCGCTAAAATTCTTTCTGAAAACTGGCAACAACTTTTGCGTGGTGCTGGTGTCACTCTTTTAATCTCTATCGTCGGAACCATCACAGGTCTCATTATCGGCCTTGCCATTGGTGTCTTCCGTACTGCTCCTCTATCTGAGAATAAAGCCATTTATGGTCTACAAAAACTAGTCGGCTGGATCCTCAATGTCTACATTGAAATTTTCCGTGGTACACCTATGATTGTTCAATCGATGGTTATCTACTATGGAACTGCCCAAGCTTTCGGTATCAACCTTGACCGTACACTGGCTGCTATCTTCATCGTTTCGATCAACACCGGTGCCTACATGACTGAAATTGTTCGTGGTGGTATCCTAGCAGTTGACAAGGGACAATTTGAAGCCGCGACTGCTCTTGGTATGACCCATAACCAAACCATGCGTAAGATTGTCCTCCCTCAGGTAGTTCGTAACATCCTACCAGCAACTGGTAATGAATTTGTCATCAATATCAAAGATACATCTGTATTGAACGTTATCTCGGTTGTCGAACTTTACTTCTCAGGAAATACCGTAGCAACACAAACCTATCAATACTTCCAGACATTTACAATCATCGCCGTGATTTACTTTGTCCTCACCTTCACCGTAACACGTATCCTACGATTCATCGAACGCCGCATGGACATGGATACCTATACTACAGGTGCTAACCAAATGCAAACGGAGGATTTGAAATAATGACACAAGCAATCCTTGAAATTAAACACCTCAAAAAATCCTATGGACAAAACGAAGTGCTAAAAGACATTTCTCTAACTGTTCACAAGGGTGAAGTTATCTCTATCATCGGAAGCTCTGGAAGCGGAAAATCAACCTTCCTACGCTCCATTAACCTACTTGAAACTCCAACTGATGGACAAATCCTTTATCATGGACAAAACGTTCTCGAAAAATGCTATGACCTCACGCAATACCGTGAAAAGTTGGGGATGGTGTTCCAATCCTTTAACCTCTTTGAAAATCTTAACGTACTTGAAAACACAATTGTCGCTCAGACAACTGTCCTTAAACGCGAACGTACAGAAGCTGAAAAGATTGCCAAAGAAAACCTAGAAAAGGTCGGCATGGGAGAACGCTACTGGCAAGCCAAACCAAAACAACTCTCAGGTGGTCAAAAACAACGTGTAGCCATCGCTCGTGCCCTTTCAATGAATCCGGACGCCATTCTCTTTGATGAACCAACATCAGCTCTCGATCCAGAAATGGTTGGAGAAGTCCTCAAAATCATGCAAGATCTGGCTCAGGAAGGCTTGACTATGATTGTCGTAACCCACGAAATGGAATTCGCCCGTGACGTCTCTCACCGTGTTATCTTTATGGATAAGGGTGTGATTGCTGAAGAAGGCAAACCAGAAGACCTCTTCACCAATCCTAAAGAAGACCGTACAAAAGAATTCCTTCAACGCTATCTCAAATAAAAAGAAAAGGCTGCATCAACCGTGCAGTCTTTTTACTAGCCAAAAAATGAAAAGGCAGACCCTATTCAAGAATCCACCATTATCCAAAGATTAATCTTCAAATTTTTCATGATTTTTATCATAGAAATCAATTAAACCTAGAGCCGTTTCAAACGAAATATTTTTAACTTTTGCACGCCCCTGAGCTAGAGCAATGATAGACATTTCACGCGCATTCGTTTCTTTAGAGATACGGTAGCCTGTGATTTTCTTATCACGAACCCAGCCAACAACTGATTCTACTTTTTCAAAGTTTGACTTAGCCATGTCTTTCTCCTATTTTCTTATTTACGATATTTAATTGTATACGCTTTTATGCTTTTTGTCAATAAAAAAACATATATTCAATAAAATAAACGCCCTTATTTTTACTTGCTATCTTATTAAAGCTTATAATATATAGGTTTTTCATTGTCGAAAACAATTTTTATAGTTCTTTAAAACAACTGTATTATTAAATCTTATTTATGTAATAATATTCGTATTTGACAGATGCTGATTCTCGATAATCTAGACATATTCTAATCTTATTTCATATTATTTATTCCACTGTAAAACAAAAAAATTTGACAAAATAATCTTCTGCTCTAAACCATTTCTAACGAGTATTTTTCTCCTTTTAGACTTTTTCATGTCTGCACCAGCATTCAATCATTTGGTCAACTTGTACTATTTATTTACTTTATCAAGTTTACTTTTTATTTCTTCAAACCTATAAAAAGATGAGTAGTTAGGAAACAATAGTATCCTATCTTCCAACATTTTCCACTGTTTTTATCTTCTTAGTATCTTATCACTCTTCTCAGTTAACTCAGTATAAGGCTTCTCATTAGTATTGATTATTTTTTCTAATTCCTATTATATTTAGCCAAATTTCAGATTAGCTATATATAAAATAGTAGATTTCAAAAAACTCCTTACATATAACAAGTAATTTTACTCCCTTACTATAAACTGAATCAAAAAACATAGGTACTATAATGAGTTATGATAGAAATAGCGTAATCGATTTCCTAAGTCCATAGGAATCGCCCCCCTTCTTCATCTTCATTATAGCACCTATACATCAATTGTGCAAATAATATGATATTTTTTTATTAGTCCTCAGACAAGCATATTATAGAGTGTTTCGTTACCATTTAAGTTAATATAAGCTGGATCAAAACCTTCCATTCGACGAATCAAGCCTGCATAATCATGCTTATCTGCCAAGGCAATCCCAATCAATACTGGGCCTGTCCCCTTGCTAGCTCGTTTGATATACTCAAAACGTGTGATATCATCATTTGGCCCCAGGATATCATTTACAAACTCACGCAAAGCCCCTGGACGCTGTGGAAAATTGACCACAAAGTAATGCTTGATCCCATCATAAATCAAGGCACGTTCTTCCATTTCTGGCATACGGTTGATATCATTATTTCCTCCAGAAATGATACAACAAATGGTTTTCCCTTTGATATATTCAGCCAAAACCTCTAAAGAAGCGATACTAGCCGCTCCAGCAGGCTCAGCTACAATCCCTTGCTTAGAGTAGAGGTCAATCAAGGTTTCAGAAATCAATCCCTCATCGACACCTACTAAGGTTTGAACATGTTGACGAGTTGCTTCATAGGTCAACTGACCTACCTTTTGCACAGCAATCCCATCCGCAAATTTGTCAATTTCTTTGAGTTTAACAGGTCCACCAGCTTCAAAAGCAGCCTTCATGGAACGTGCCCCATTAGCCTCTACTCCGATGACTTCAATTTCTGGACTTGTTTCCTTGATATAGGTAGAAACCCCAGCAATGAGACCACCGCCGCCAACAGGAACCAAAACAGCATCAAAATCAATCGATTCTTTTCGAGCTTCTTCTAAAATCTCATAAGCAACTGTCCCTTGACCTGCCTGAACATGGGCATCATCAAAAGGATCAATAAAGGTACGATTTTCAGAAACTGTAAATTCTTGAGCTGCTTTGGCTGAGGCATCAAAGGTATCTCCAACTAATTTAATAGTCACGAAGTCCCCACCAAAAAAGCGAACTTGACCAATCTTTTGTTGCGGAGTAGTAATGGGCATAAAGATAGTAGCAGGAATCTTCATTTCATTACAAGTATAGGCAACTCCCTGCGCATGATTTCCCGCAGAGGCACAGACTACCCCTCGCTCACGCTCTTCCTTGCTGAGCTGAGAAATTGCATAATAGGCACCACGAATTTTAAAAGAACGAACACGTTGAGCATTTTCCTTTTTCAAATAAATCTTAGCACCATACTTCTCCGATAAATAATGGTCGTAATCCAGTGGGGTATTCACAACCACACCGTTCAAGACTTTATGAGCCTTGATTATATCTTTTGAACTTAACATCATTTTCTCCTAGACTATTTCAAACTTATCGCAATCATTCCTCTTAAAAAAGAGAGGAATTGATTATAAAAGCGAGTTAGTCCCCCAACTCGCCTTCACCTTAATTTCTATCAATTAGTTATAGATTTTGAATGCATCGTCGTCGTTTTTACCAACGAAAGGCATTGCTTTACGCAATTCTGCACCAACTTTTTCAATTTCAAGGTTAGCTGCTTGTTCACGGTAAGCAGTCAATTTTGGACGTCCAGCTTTATAGTCATTTACAAAGTCATTTGCAAATTTACCATTTTGGATGTCTGCCAAGACAGCTTTCATATTTTCTTTAACTTGCTCAGTAATCACACGAGGACCTGATACATAATCACCGTATTCAGCAGTGTTTGAAATTGATTGACGCATTTTCTTGAATCCACCTTCATAGATCAAGTCAACGATTAATTTCATTTCGTGAAGAACTTCAAAGTAAGCCAATTCTGGAGCGTAACCTGCTTCTGTCAAGACTTCGAAACCAGCTTCGATAAGGGCAGTCAAACCACCGCAAAGTACAGCTTGTTCACCAAACAAATCTTCTTCAGTTTCTTCTTTGTAAGTTGTTTCAAGAAGACCTACACGTGCAGCTCCAACACCTTTACACCAGTCCATAGCAATGTTTTTCGCATTTCCTGTTGCATCTTGGTATACTGCATAAAGAGCTGGAACACCAAATCCTTCTTCGTAAGTGCGACGTACCAAGTGTCCTGGTCCTTTAGGAGCACACATGAAAACATCTACATCCGCAGGTACTTTGATAAATTCAAAGTGGATGTTGAAACCGTGAGCAAATCCAACTGCGTTTCCAGCTTCCAAGTTTGGAGCGATTTCTGCTTCGTACAATTCTTGTTGGATTTCGTCTGGTGCCAAAATCATGATAACGTCAGCTAATTTAGTTGCTTCTGCTACTGTGTAAGTATCAAATCCATCTTCTTTTGCTTTGTCAAAAGATTTACCTGGACGTACACCGATGATGACATCGCGACCTGAGTCACGCAAGTTTTGAGCATGCGCATGTCCTTGTGAACCATAACCGATAACGGCGATTTTTTTACCGTCAAGTGCTGCTACTTTAACATCTTTTTCGTATTCCATTTGAACTGCCATAGTTTTTTCTCTCTTTTCTATTATTTATTGCCTTTTAGGCTGGTTTAACAAATTTAAGTTGGATTTTTAATCGCGGGTAAATCCAGTTGCTCCAGTTCGAGCAATATTACGAATACCGTATGGTCGAATGACTCGCAATAGAGCTTCGCTCTTTTCAGCATTTCCTGTCATCTGAATGGTAATTGAGCTTGGTGCTACGTCTACCACCGTTGCGCGGAAAGGTTGAATAATCGCTAGAATCTCAGCGCGCTTCTCAGCTGGCGCTGACATTTTAACCAAAATCACCTCGCGCTCCAAGTGAGGCTTGTCTGTAATATCACGAATACGAATCACATCAATCTGACGATTGAGTTGCTTGATGATTTGCTCCACTTCATCATGTGAAGCCACATCAATAATAATGGTGATACGCGATACATTCGGATCTTCTGTTGCTCCAACAGAAATGCTTTCGATATTAACCTGACGGCGAGACAGGACACCGGTAAAGCGATTGAGGACTCCTGAACGATTTTGTAGTTTTGCTGTTAACATTCTACGCATGGAACTTCACCCCCAACATCTCATGATTACTCTTACCAGCTGGCACCATTGGCAACACCTGCTCCTTACGAGAAATATCTACCTCCATTAGCATAGGAACATCCTCAGTGATGACTTCAAGATCTCGAGCTAAGGTCTCAGGATTATCAAACTTATAGTTTTTAATGCCATAAGCCTGTGCCATCAATTGGAAATCAGGAAGGGTATCAAAGACTGACTCTGATGTTCTACCTTCATAGAAGGATTCCTGCCACTGGCGAACCATTCCAAGTGAGTGGTTGTTCAGCATAACCACCTTGATTGGCACCTTGTAAATGTTCAAAATAGCCAATTCTTGGTTGGTCATTTGGAAACCACCATCCCCAACGAACAAGACTACTTCCTTATCTGGGTTAGCAATTTTAGCACCGATTGCTGCTGGAATTCCGAATCCCATGGTTCCCAAACCACCTGAAGTCACCAACTGACGTTCATTTTGGTAAGGATAATACTGAGCTGTCCACATTTGGTGTTGACCAACGTCTGTTACCACAATGGCATCACCATTCGTCAACTCACCGATGCGTTCAATAACAGCTTGCGGCTGAACCACACGCTCTTTCTTATCATAAGAACGAACGCGGTTCTTGTCTTTAGTAACTTTTTCAATCCATTTCTCAGTATTATTATGAACTGTCGGCTCAGCCAGCAACATTTGCAAAGCTTTCTTAGCATCTCCAACTACAGGAATATCTGCACTGATAATCTTACCAATCTCAGCTGGATCAATATCAATGTGAGCAACCTTGGCATTCTTAGCGAAAGTCTTAGGATTCCCCGTCAAGCGGTCATCAAAACGGCAACCAATACTAATCATAAAATCAGCTTCTGTCATGGCAATATTAGCTGCAAATGACCCGTGCATCCCCCCCATTCCAAGGAAGAGTGGATGACTCGTTGCAATCGTTCCTTGTCCCAAAAGGCTGGTTACCACTGGAATTTGATAGCGTTCTGCAAATTCATTTAATTCTGCAGCTGCTTCAGCATAGCTAATCCCACCACCAGCTAGTAAGACTGGTTTTTTAGCCTTGGATAATTGCTTCAAGATTTTCTTGATTTGCATATCATTTGGTTCAAGAGTCGGCTGATAGCTTGGTAGGTTCACTTCTGGTGAATAAATGAAGTCTGTTTCTAATGCAGATACGTCTTTAGGTAGGTCAATTACGACTGGCCCTGGGCGACCTGTAGTTGCGATATGGACAGCTTCCGTAATGATACGAGGAATATCAGCTGTCTCACGAACTTGGTAATTGTACTTAGTGATTGGCATGGTAATTCCCACAATGTCTGCCTCTTGAAAAGCATCCTTCCCAATCCCTGCTCGCGCAACCTGACCTGTAAAGACCAAAAGGGGAACACTATCGCTCATGGCATCCGCAATCCCTGTAATGGCATTTGTTGCTCCCGGTCCGCTAGTGACGACGGCAACACCCAACTTTCCAGTTGATTTGGCATAACCTTCAGCTTCATGCAGACAACCTTGCTCATGGCGTCCTAGAATGTGGCGAATGCCTTTAAAATTATATATCGCATCATAAAAAGGCAAGACTGCACCACCAGGATAACCAAAGATGGTATCAATTCCTAAATCACGAAGTGTTTCCAAAACTAGGTCCGACCCCGTCTTAGGAGATTCTAAACTGATTTTCTCCATTGTTCCCCTTTCTCTTCTCTTAAAAATAACTTGTTACTATCATACCATTTTTTCAAAATTTTTCAAGAGAAAAGAAGAAATTTTCTGAATTTTCTATTTTAACGTTTATTTATGAATATTATTATTGTTTTTATAAGTTTTAAAAGGTAATTTATATTCTTTTTCAACTTATTTCTATTGATAATTATATATTTCTTCCGCAAATTTCTTTAACTCATTTTTATATGTAAATTTTTATGAGTTCATATTTTCAGAATCTATAAAATTTTTCGGAACTATACAAAAAAGGAAGCCACTAAGTGACTTCCTTCTATAGCGAGGACTGATTAGTCTTCACCTTTGTTTTTCTTAATGATTTCTTCTTGTACTGACTTAGGTACATCTTCGTAGTGGTCAAATACCATCATGAATGTACCACGTCCTTGAGATGCAGAACGAAGAACTGTTGCGTAACCGAACATTTCAGCAAGTGGAACGTAAGCACGAACGATTTGGCTGTTACCGTGTGCTTCCATACCATCTACACGTCCACGACGAGCAGTTACGTGACCCATAACATCACCAAGGTTTTCTTCTGGAACAGTGATTGTTACAAGCATCATTGGCTCAAGGATAGCTGGTTGTGCTGATTTAGCAGCTTCTTTAAGAGCAAGTGAAGCCGCGATCTTGAAGGCAGTTTCAGATGAGTCGACATCGTGGTATGAACCATCGTAAAGCTTAGCTTTAACGTCAACCATTGGGTAACCTGCAAGAACACCGTTAGCCATAGATTCTACCAAACCTTTTTCAACCGCTGGGATAAATTCGCGAGGAACCACACCACCGACGATTGCGTTTTCGAATTCGAATCCTTTACCTTCTTCATTTGGAGTAAATTCAATCCATACATCACCGAATTGACCTTTACCACCAGACTGACGTTTGAAGAATCCACGTGCTTGAGTAGAAGCACGGAATGTTTCACGGTAAGATACTTGAGGAGCACCTACGTTTGCTTCAACTTTGAACTCACGACGCATACGGTCAACAAGGACGTCAAGGTGAAGCTCACCCATACCAGAGATAACTGTTTCACCAGTTTCAACGTTTGTTTCAACACGGAATGTTGGATCTTCTTCAGCCAATTTTTGAAGGGCGATACCCATCTTGTCTTGGTCAGCTTTAGATTTTGGCTCAACCATCAATTGGATAACTGGTTCTGGAACGTTGATTGACTCAAGGATGATTTTAGCTTTTTCATCTGTCAATGAGTCACCAGTTGTAGTATCTTTCAAACCAACGGCAGCAGCGATATCACCTGAGTAAACAGTGTCAATTTCTTGACGGCTGTTAGCGTGCATTTGAAGGATACGTCCGATACGTTCACGTTTACCTTTAGAAGTGTTCAATACGTATGAACCTGATTGAAGAACACCTGAGTAAACACGGAAGAATGTCAAACGACCTACGAATGGGTCAGTCATGATCTTGAAGGCAAGAGCTGCAAATGGCTCTTCGTCAGATGCTGGACGAGTTTCTTCTTCGTCTGTATCTGGGTTAATACCTTTGATCGCTGGGATATCAAGTGGGCTTGGAAGGTAGTCAATAACCGCATCAAGCATCAATTGAACACCTTTGTTCTTGAAGGCAGAACCACACAATACTGGGAAGAATTCAACGTTGATAGTCGCTTTACGGATACCAGCTTTCAATTCTTCGTTAGTGATTTCTTCACCTTCGAGGTATTTCATCATCAATTCTTCGTCAGTTTCAGCAACTGCTTCAATCAATTTTTCACGGTATTCTTGAGCTTGGTCAAGGTATTCAGCTGGAATATCTTCTTCAAGGATATCTGTACCAAGGTCGTTAGTATAGATTTCAGCTTTCATCTTAATCAAGTCGATGATACCACGGAAGTCATCTTCAGAACCGATTGGCAATTGAATTGGGTGTGCATTTGCTTGAAGACGATCGTGAAGTGTGCTTACTGAGTAAAGGAAGTCAGCACCGATTTTGTCCATTTTGTTAGCAAATACGATACGTGGAACTCCATACTCAGTTGCTTGACGCCAAACTGTTTCAGTTTGAGGCTCAACACCTGATTGTGAGTCAAGAACGGTAACCGCACCATCCAATACACGAAGAGAACGTTGTACTTCGATTGTGAAGTCCACGTGTCCTGGTGTGTCGATGATGTTTACGCGGTGGTTGTTCCATTGAGCTGTTGTCGCAGCAGATGTGATAGTGATACCACGCTCTTGCTCTTGCTCCATCCAGTCCATTTGTGACGCACCTTCGTGAGTTTCACCGATTTTGTGGATTTTACCAGTGTAGTAAAGAATACGCTCAGTAGTTGTTGTTTTACCAGCATCGACGTGAGCCATGATACCGATATTACGAGTTTTTTCAAGTGAAAATTCGCGTGCCATGAGGTTTGTTTCTCCTATTTATTTTTGATTTCTATTCTATTATAACACGATTTTAATAAAAACGGATAGGCAGGACCTACCCGTTCACAATGTTTTCATGCTATTGTTGGTTTCAACTTGTAAATTTACAAGTTGAATTGAACTCGGGCTAAAAGCCCAAGTTAGTTGAGTTGAGCTGAAACGGGATGCTGTGTGAAAAAGATAAACTTCCTTGTATTCATCGAATACTGCGTCAGTTTCCTATTTTCACCTTGCATCCTTACCGTTCCTAGCATCATGATTTTACCAACGGAAGTGTGCGAATGCACGGTTAGCTTCAGCCATACGGTGAGTGTCTTCACGTTTCTTAACTGCTGCACCAGTGTTGTTAGCAGCATCCAAGATTTCTTTTGCAAGACGGTCTTGCATTGTGTGTTCACCACGAAGACGAGCGATTGTTACCAACCAACGAAGTCCAAGTGTTGTACGACGTTCTGGACGAACTTCAACTGGGACTTGGTAGTTAGAACCACCAACACGACGTGCACGTACTTCAAGTACAGGCATGATGTTTTCCATAGCTGTTTCAAATACTTCAAGTGCATCGTTGCCAGTAGCTTCTTTGATTTGCTCAAAAGCACCGTAAACGATTGAAGCAGCTGTACCACGTTTACCATCAAGCATAACGCGGTTGATAAGACGAGTAACTAGTTGTGAATTGTAAAGCGGATCTGGCAATACGTCACGTTTTGGAGCTCTATTTTTACGACTCATTTCTCTTTATCCCCTTTCCTTATGCTTTTGGACGTTTAGTACCGTATTTAGAACGGCCTTGTTTACGATCGTTAACACCTGCAGTATCAAGTGCACCACGGACGATATGGTAACGTACCCCTGGAAGGTCTTTTACACGTCCACCACGAAGAAGCACCACGCTGTGCTCTTGCAAGTTGTGTCCGATACCTGGGATATAGGCAGTAACTTCGATAAGGTTGCTCAAACGTACACGAGCGAATTTACGAAGGGCTGAGTTAGGTTTTTTAGGTGTCATTGTTCCAACACGAGTTGCAACACCACGTTTTTGTGGTGAAGAAACGTTTGTTTGAACTTTTTTATGACTGTTGTAACCAACGTTCAAAGCTGGTGATTTAGATTTTTCTACTTTTGATTTACGCGGTTTGCGAACCAATTGGTTAATTGTAGGCATCTACATTCTCCTGTGTTTTTTTTATTTTTGGTGATGATACACTTGGTGACAGCTATCATCTGTGTGTACTTTTGCAACATTTGTCAGCACGTCCCTGTACACTCTTGAGAGACCAAAAGTAAAAAGTACCGTCTATTATTGTAACAAATTTTTCCCTTGCTTGTCAAGATATTTTTCTTTTTTATTGTTATTTTTATCTCGTTTGTATTGCTCCCAAAAGAAAGAAAAGGAGGAATAAGTCCCTCCTAAAATTAGGTATTGATCCATTCAATCCCATCATTTTTAACACATAATGTTCAGAAAAATATTATATCATCACAACCAACCAGATTCTTTCGCGATATTAGCTGCATCTGTTCGATTACTAGCATCTAGTTTCGAAAGAATATTGGTGACATAATTTCGGACGGTTCCGTTTGATAAATAAAGTTGATCTGCAATTTCTTGGTTAGACAAGCCTTGAGCAATTCCCTTTAAAACGGCGATTTCTTGCTCTGTTAACGGGTTAGGATGCGTCATCACCACTTCCATCAATTCAGGCGAATATTCCTTGCGTCCTTCGAGAACAGTGTGCAAGGTTTGCATGAGGTCTGCAATGCTTCTTTCTTTCAAGACATAAGCATCCACTCCAGCCTTGACCGCACGTTCAAAATAACCAGGGCGCTTGAAGGTCGTTACCACAACCACCTTTGTTTCTAGCTTTTCTGCTCGTACCCATTCCAGCACTTCGAGACCTGTCTTAACAGGCATCTCTACATCAAGGATGGCGATATCTACAGACTCTTTTTCTAAGAGTTGGATTGCTTCTTGCCCATTCTTGGCTTGTAAGACAGACTCTACATCTGCTTGAAAGGCAAGCAACTGACACATGGCATCTCGTAACATACTTTGATCTTCTGCGACTAATACTTTCATCTTAGTTTCTCTCCTTATAAGGTAGTCGAACCTGCACTTCAGTCGGATGTTTCTGACTGATTACTCTTACTTTTCCCGAGAATGGAAGGACACGATCTCGGACAGTATGGAGTTCGTCCCCCTTTAGAGAAGAAAAGCCACAGCCATCATCTCTTACTGTTAAAATGAGTTCTTTCTCTGTCCGTTCTAATTTTAAGTAAGCTTTAGATGCTTTGGCATGTTTGATGATATTGGTCACTAACTCAAGCAAAATCATGGAAGCCGTTGACTCCAATTCCTGAGTAAGGCTAGCAGTATCTAGTTGGTTATCCGTTTCCACCTCAATTCCAGCAATTTCCAGCATCTTCTTAACAGTCTCAAGCTCTGAAGCTAGGGTCCGTGATTTCAGATTTTCCACAATGGTTCGCACTTCATTCATGGAATCCTTACTGATCTGGTGAATTTCTCTTAATTCCTTTTCCACCTGTGGATAAGCCTCCATCTGAAATAACTGCAAGGCTAGATCAGTTTTAACACTAATCATAGCAAAGGTATGCCCCAGACTATCATGCAAATCTTGACCGATACGACTGCGTTCATTTTCAGCAAGCAATAGATTTATCTGCGCATTTTGCTTAGCCTGAGCTTCTTTCAAATCCTCCACAATCCGAATCCGAACCAATCCAAAAGTCATTAAATCGACAAAAGTAAGAATTACAAGTAGATAGAATAGAAACTCAACTTCGATTCTCTGAAAAATCAACAGTTGGCCCACAACAAGGACTTGAGCAAGAAGAAAAGTCCAGACATGTAAAGACTTTAAACTACGTACGCTGAAATGATAACTTAAGAGATTGGATAGGAAAAAGAAAAACCAGATATAATTAACAGCAACAAAGGCAGTATTCCCAACTACATAAGTCAGCATGAGGCCCCAATATAGCCAAGATAGGCGCTGGCTCTTAGTTGTTAAAACACCCAAATATGCCACTACAAATAGAATATCAATCAATAAATGCCAGGCAGAAAGCCACCCAGTCACTACAGGTAGGATGGGGAAAATCATAAAAATTAAACTGGCCCAAAACATATAGTGTATGCTTTTCAGTCTTTCAAGCATTAAGCATTCTCCTTATGACCTTGAAGGTAAATGGTCAAACCAAACAAAACTGCTGAAAAAACAAGTAGATAAACTGTAGCTGATAGATTGATGCTACCCTCGTTTAAGAAGGACTTGAGCAACTCCATCAACTGATAAGTTGGTAGGCACTTCCCGATTGCTTGCATCCAGTCTGGAAATAAAGAGATGGGCATCCAGAGTCCACCTAAAACAGCCAAGCCTAGATAGAGAAGATTGCCCACGACAGACATCAGCTGATTAGAAGGCAAGAGTGTCAAGGTCAAGCCAAGCGCTACAAAAGCTACACTTCCTACTATCAGCAAGAACGCAGCCCCAATCCAGCTTCCTAAAGGCATATCCACACCTCTGACCAAGTGCCCAACTGAGAAAACAACCAGGATTGAGACCAGATAATCAACCATCATACTTGTTATCTTTGATAGATAATATTCTACCATATTTACCGGAGTATGGCGCAATGTTTTCTGCCAGTTGTTGATTTTATCTGTATGTAAAACAGCTGGGAATGAAAACATAGCTGTCGACATCATGGAAAAGGCTGTCATGGAGATGAGATAATCACGCATAAAATTAGCTGGTCCACCAGGTGTGTCCTGGTACATGCCTGAAAAGAATAAATAGAAGGCTGTAGGCATCCCTACGGATAATAGATAATAGACTAATTGTCGTTTGGTCAATAGAAATTCTATCTTGTTTAGTGCGATCCATTGTTTCATCTTAGTCATCTCCCTTTTGTGTTTCTTCAAAGATTGTATCCAGCAAGCTACGATTATTGACTTCAATTTCTTGAATCCTACATCCTGCTCGGACTAATAGTTCCCAGAAAGCATCTGCTTCGCGTGTGACTACTTGTAGAGCATCTTGTTTTTGTGACCAGTTTTCAACCAAGTTTGACTGTTCGACAACTTCCTTATATGCTAGAGGAAGGATAAAGTGCTTTTCAATCTCCTCACTGCGCATGGCTAGAGGTGTTGTATCGCGAATCAACTCTCCCTTATTCAAGACCAAGATTCGGTCTGCTGTATGCTCTACCTCTTCGATGTAATGGGACGAATAGAGAATGGTAACTCCCTGCGCTTTTAGTTCCTGAACAATTTCCCAAAAGCGTTGACGAGTTGAAGTATCCATGGCAGCAGTTGGTTCATCTAAAAAGACAAGCTTTGGTCGCCCAATCAAGGTCAAGACAAAAGAGAAGAGACGCTTTTGTCCACCTGACAATTTTTCTGCGAATTGCTCTTTTTGTTGCTGGTCAAACTGCAATAGTTGATCGATTTCCTGGTTGCTCAAGGGATTTGGGTAAATGCTTTGAAAGAAAGCAATCAACTCTTTGACCTTTAATTTTTGAACGATGACATTTTCTTGAGGGAGATAGGATCTTGTGTAGTCTAACTGAGCACTCGTCACTGGCAAGCCTTGGATGGATACTTGACCGCTTGTGACCAGTTTATCTCCAAGCAAACAGTCCAAGAGTGTTGTCTTTCCAGCACCATTTGGCCCAATCAAGGCGACGCATTCACCTTCTGTTACCTCAAAGGAAATATCCTTCAAAATAACCTTGCCCTTGATGTTTTTATTTAGGCTTTCTACCTTAATCATGTTCATCATATTCTCCTTTCAGCCACTCCTTTCCCATAAGGAAAACGACGAAAATCATAAATCCAAACCCCCAAGCACCACGGATGAATTGGAGAAACAAGGTTTGGTCAAACCAACCAGTAAATATTTCTACCAACCATACCACTAGTGACAGCCCAATAAAAAGATAGGGAATTTTTTTCATTTTTCAAACTCCTTTTTCACATCTGAGACCAATTTCAAACCTTCTCGGATAAGCCAAGACAAGATTCCAAAGCCTGCAAATAGATCCCAAGGAAAATGATAAAGTCCTTCATCCAATCCTGAAAACATGAGATAAGTCATGACTCCTGCTGCTACTAAACTCATTGCGACAACTACTTTATGTTTCATTTTTTCTTCCTCCATTTGATACATCTAGTATAATTCTTTGAAGGTAGAATCACTAGAAGCTTCTGTCATGAGGAGATATGACAAATGTCATAAAAAAAGAAAGTTGCAAAATCAACTTTCTTTTTAATCTATTAAATTTTTATTCCACACTAAATAAGTATGGGTAAACTGGTTGTTGGCCTTGGTGAATCTCTACTTCAACATCTTCGAATTCTTCTGCAATTTCTTGGGCAATTTCATTGGCAAGTTCTTCGCTTCCGTCTTCACCAACATAGAAGGTTACAATTTCACTATCTTCATCCAACATATGTTTCAAGGTTTCAGTCAAGGTTTGGTGCATGTCAGGGTTTGACACAAGAATTTTCCCATCAACCATACCAAGATTATCGTTTTCATGGATTTCTAAACCATCGATTGTTGTATCACGCACAGCTGTTGTGACGCTTCCGCTAACGACATCTCTAAGAGCTGCAGTCATACGCTCTTGATTTTCTTCGATGGACTTGCTTGGATCAAAGGCAAGAAGACTTGTCAAACCTTGAGGGAGAGTGCGAGCTTCCACCACTACTGCTGGTTGTTCCAAAACTTCTGCTGCAGATTGAGCTGCCATGAAGATGTTCTTGTTGTTTGGTAGGAAGATAATGTTACGGGCATTGACCTGTTCAACAGCCTTGATAAAGTCTTCTGTTGAAGGGTTCATAGTTTGACCGCCTTCAATAACATAATCTACACCTTGAGAACGGAAGATATCTGCTAAACCTTTCCCAGCAACGACAGCAATCAAAGCATACTCTTTTTCTTCAGCTGGCTTGCTAACTTGAGCAGCTTCTTTCTCAACCTGTGCTTCGTGTTGGTTACGCATATTGTCAACTTTTACCTTAACCAAGCTACCATATTTGAGACCTTCTTGCATAACAAGTCCTGGATCTTCTGTATGGACATGGACTTTGACAATTTCATCATCGTTAACAACGAGGAGAGAATCCCCAAGTTCATTCAAGTAGTTACGGAATTCGTCGTAGTCAAAATCTTTGGCATAGGTTGGACCTTGCTTAAGAGCTACCATGATTTCAGTACAATAACCAAAGGTGATGTCCTCAGTCGCTACGTGACCAGCCACAGACTTATGATGCTCTGCATTGATCATCTCACTCATGTTGGCAGGAGTCGCTACAAAATCCTCAGATGCAATATATTCGCCAGTAAGGGCTGAAAGGAAACCTTCGTAGATGAAGACCAGTCCTTGACCACCTGAGTCTACAACACCAACCTCTTTCAATACTGGAAGCATGTCTGGCGTTTTAGCTAGAGCTGTTTTAGCACCTTCCAAGGCTGCGCGCATGACTTCAACAGCATCATCTGTCTGCTCAGCCTTTTTCTTAGCACCGATAGCAGCCCCACGAGAAACTGTCAAAATCGTTCCTTCAACTGGTTTCATCACTGCCTTATAGGCAACTTCTACACCTGATTGGAAGGCAAGAGCCAAGTCTTGACCTGTTAACTCGTCTTTATCCTTGATGGCTTGTGAAAATCCACGGAAAAGCTGAGACGTAATAACGCCTGAGTTTCCACGCGCACCCATCAAAAGACCTTTGGCAAGAATGCTCGCTACCTCGCCAACTGTAGAAGCTGGCTTGTCTGCAACTTCTTTAGCTCCATTTTCAATGGTCATTCCCATGTTTGTTCCAGTATCTCCATCTGGAACTGGAAAGACGTTTAATGAATTGACATATTCAGCTTGCTTATTCAAGCGAGTTGATGCAGCCTGCACCATTTCTTGAAATAAGCTAGTAGTAATTTTTGACACGGTTATTCTCCTACAACTTTGATATTTTGAATGTAGACATTTACAGTCTGAGCAGTAATTCCAAGTTGGTTTTCCAAACTAAAACGAACACGCTCTTGAATGTTTTTTGACACTTCGCTAATCTTTGTTCCGTAGCTCAACACGGTATATACATCAACTGCAATACTGCCATCTTCGGCCGCCTTTACGACGACACCTTTAGAATAATTTTCCTTACCTAGAAGGGCTTGGAAATTATCTTTGAGGGCATTTTTACTGGCCATACCGACCACACCAAAAATCTCAGTTGCTGCTCCACCTACGACGGTTGCAATCACTTCATCTGTTAGTTCGATTTGACCATCTTTTGTATTAATTTTTACAGTCATACTTTTTACCTCAACTAGTTGATACTCTATTTTATCATATTTCAGCCCAAGTGTAAAAGCAGAATACTGTATCAGCGGATATTTACTCCGTTTTTCAAATGATTTTATATCTACAGTAAAAGAAAAAAGACCCTAAGGTCTCCTTACTTTTATTATTAAACGCGTTCAACTTTACCTGATTTCAAAGCACGAGCTGAAGCCCAAACTTTTTTAGGTTTACCATCGATAAGAACAGTAACTTTTTGAAGGTTTGGTTTTACGGCACGTTTTGTTTGGTTCATCGCGTGTGAACGGTTGTTTCCTGATACAGTCTTACGACCTGTAAAGTAACATACTTTAGCCATTGTGTTTTCCTCCTATTAGATCTAATATAGCGGATGTGCTAGCACCACATACCGTACTATGTTATCACACTTTCTTCATTTTTGCAAGGGAATTGGAAGATTTGTTTGTGTCTAAATTTTTGGGAACAATCAAATATCCTTATAACTCAATAAGAAAACGAGATTTTTCAGACAAAAAAACTGGAAAAAGTTCCTCACTTCACCCCAGCCCTTGACTATATTGCACTATTTATGCTACAATATTGTTTGACTGATTAAG